>CALQJK010000070.1:0-8814 GCA_943330875.1 Chitinophaga pinensis | reverse complement strand
TCACGCTTGATGATTTTTCTTCTGCATAACTAACGGCTAATTCATGGCTTTCTGAATCCCAGCTTGCTGATGAAGCCCCTGCTGACTTTGCAGCTTTTTCAATTTTCTTTTTACAAGAACCACAATTGCCCCAAACCTTAATAGTTTCTTTTTTTACAGTCTGTGCAATTGATGTAGCAGAAAAGAATAAACCCAATAATACCATACTTAATAATGATAACTTTTTCATCGTTAATATTTTTTTAAATGAATAAATAATAGAAATAAAAAGAATGCAGCATGATACTGCTATAATTTAAGAAAGGAAATACTAAATTCTGAATACACAATTTTTAATACAAACGGAAGGATATGTTTCAAAGGGTGGTGAATAATATCGTGGGGTCTTAATGTTGGATGGCGAAAAAATAGGAACATTCATTAAAACAAAATAGTTGTTAATAATACGCCCTTCAAAAAAAGAAAAATTAATATTATTGGAGGAATGCTTAAAGGAATCTTCTATTTTATAAAACTTATGTTCATCATTACAACAACCATTTTTTTTCTCCAGCATTCCACAACGCTTACATTTTTCATTGTCGGATTTGTAAAAATCAATGCCTGCTTTTTTCCCCATACAATAGTGCACCTCCATAGCAATGCCCGTAGAGAGCATCATATAAATAAACGTCAATATGGAAAGCAGTGTTTTTTTCACTATCATAAAATTATGGAATTGCGCGGCAAATGCAAAGCAAATCTTGCTAAACTTTAGCTATTATTAAAATTTGATTGAAGTACAAAACTCCATAATGCGTATTAGTTTACAAACCACCATTGAATACCAAATCTGATCATAAATCCCTGGGTAGGATAAAGTGGGGCGGCAAAATTATTGTTGATCCAACCGAAGCCATTTTGAAAACTTGCTGTATTCAGGTTTTCCGCTCTCAGGTAACCTGCGAAACCCTTGATTCTGAAATGCAGAAAGAGATTGATGTCTGGTAAATTATTGATAGTCACGGAATCCTGCACAGAAAACTGGCTAATTACCGGAGAATAATTATACGCCTTATATGCTGTATAATACCTCGCTTCTACCCCAGTAGAAAGAATTAAATTCTTGAAAAACCTACCCTCGTAAGCCAGGCGATTTCTAGTAAAAGCAAACGGCACTTTTATCGGCGCAGCTAAATCTACTTGTTGAAAAGCAAGTTCGGTTGACCAGTTCCATCTTTTAGTCAACTTGATTTTTTTTGACAAACTCAATTGCGTCAAATTAATTAATTTTGAATACTGATCACTTTGATAATAGTTTTTGAAATAAGTATAATTAGATAGCAAGTGATTTTTAAACTCAATATTCAAAAATGTATTAGTTGATTTTATTCCAAATGAAATAATATTCTCTTTTTTATAGCTGTTGTTGTTGCCTAAATTAAATGCTGATCTGTTATCAAAAATAAAAGAAGGAGTACGATTCGAATTCATAAAATATAAACTCACCTCTCCAAAACGCTTATTAAAATACCTGCTCAAACTTGCTGAAGAATTATAATCTCCAGCATTAAAGCCATTTACATAGAACTCCCCTTTTGCCAAAATATCCCACAATTTATTTCTTGTTCGATTACGGTATTCGCCATGCAAACAAAGATTATAAAACGATAATTTTTCGTCTTTTACCATCCCCGTAATGTTTTGAAAAGTTGCTCCAGCCAAAAAGAACTGCGATAAATTTTTAGTATCTGGAAATTGAATGATACTAAAATCATTTTTCAAACTTTTCCAGGATTCCTGAACCAGCACCGAACCTACTGGAGCATTCAACGTCATACCATACCATTTACTATACAAGGAAGAATCTGCAACGATATCAACATACTTATAAGAAGAACTACTTGTTGTAAAAGTATGCTGCAGCCTCAGCTTTGGATAAAAAAAATAGGCTGTTGTGGAATCATTAATGACCAAAGAATCACGTTTTCCGAAATCATAAAATTGCCTTACGAATAAATGGAAGTCCTTTTGCTGATTGCCTGTTGACACTGTTGTTACAAAAGGATTGTTGCTATAAGCAGACAACCCTCCAAGATTTACCGGAACAGCAAATCTGTTTTTCCTGTATGGGTCGGATAAATAACTAGCATCTTGAATACCACCATTTTCTGAAGCCCTTATATTATTACCAACTACGGAAAACTGAGCAGTATATCTTTTTCGTTTCCCCTGATAACTTCCAAAAAGCCTATAGGCGTTATGGTTAGTATTCTGTGTGATAAAAAATCCGGGGGCTGTGATTAATTTATAATCAAACCCAATATTAAAATCAGGTTTTAGGTTTTTTGTAAACCCCGCTTTCAGCAGTTGCTCTTTACCAGAAGCCAATTGATAACTCAGCGATGAAAAAGATTTCGTGGTGTTGTAAAATTTGGTTCCTTCAATAGTGTATTTGTAAATATCAAAAGCATGAAAGCCAGGATCAAAGCCAATTTTTGTATTGGGTTCAAATATTAAGGAAGTTGCCGCCGCGCCATTATTGCCAAGGCATAAATACGTTGAAGGCACACCGAAATATTTGGTAAAATCATCTATCGATGAATCCAAATTATTCCGTCTTGTAGCATCAAGCAGTCTATATGATATACTAATCGAATCTCTTAAATCATCTCTATGCTCAAAACCTAGAGAAGAATCTGTTGCAGATTTATTTTGATTTGATTTTTGTTGGGAAGAGTTAGTTTGATTTATATTTCCTCCAATTTCCTTTTTTAATGACCCTATTTTTTTTAATAAAGGAATTTGAGCACTTGCCATCAAGACCAAGGTTGTAAAAATAATAGTAAGAAATAGATACTTCTTCATTTTATCTGATAGCTTGTTATAGTGAGGCAATCAACTCTTTAAAGATCAAGGTTAATTTTGGTTCCGCTTCTTTTGCAGCCATAAGCACCTCTTCATGAGAAACGGCTGTTTCATGTCCATCAACCCACATATCCGTGATTACACTAACCGCAAAGCAAGGCAAACTCATGTGCACTCCCACAATCACTTCTTGCACCGTACTCATGCCAACGGCGTCTCCGCCTATTGCACGAATCATTCTATACTCAGCTTTGGTTTCAAACGTTGGCCCAGTAACGCTAATATATACCCCTTCTTTGACATTTATTCCTTGTGATGTTGCAATATTCTTTGCACGTTGAATCAATTCTTTATTATACGGCTCATACATATCTGGGAATCTCGGACCAACTTGATTGTCATTTTTTCCTATCAATGGATTAGGCACAAATTGACTCACATGATCATTGATTAACATCAAGTCTCCCACTTTAAAATCAGGATTCACGCCTCCTGCAGCATTACTGATTAATAAATTCTCTATACCCAGATATTTCATTACTCTAATGGGAAAGACTATTTCTTGTGCGGTATAACCCTCATAATTATGAAACCTTCCCGCCATGGCAACTACGCGCTTGCCGCCAATAGTTCCAAAAACCAATTTGCCGCTGTGACCTTCTACAGTGCTTACCGGAAAATGAGGAATCTCTTTATAAGGAATTTCTTTTTCAACTTTTATCTCATTAGTAAAATGTCCAAGCCCGCTGCCTAAAACAATACCTACTTGCGGCTTTTCAGTATAAATTCTTTTAATGAAATCAACCGCTTCATTTACTTTTTCAATCATGACTACTTATTTAACGATAATCGGCAAATTTACGGTAGAATCAGTAATTGGAGCGAATCATTTGAATATTCAACATTTTCAAATCAACTGTGCTATTAATAAATTCAATTTTGACTATCTTCGCAAAAAATTCTACATAAAAGCCGTAAAGATCAGCTCCAGTCAACGGAGCATAATCATAAATGCTGTAACATGTGGTCAAACTTCAAAAAACATATACATGAATTTACACGAATACCAAGCCAAAGAACTACTTAAAAAGTTTAATGTTCCCGTTCAAGAGGGAATTGCTTGCAGTACAGTAACTGAAGCAGAAGAAGCTTATCGTCAGATACACACTCAATACAGCAGCAAGTTTGCGGTAGTCAAGGCCCAGATTCATGCAGGTGGAAGAGGCAAAGGATCCATTCAGGGAAAAGATCAACGTGGAGTTGCTGTAGGAAAAAGCATGGAAGATGTGGTAAAAATTGCTGAAAATATTCTTGGGGGCACTTTAGTAACGATTCAAACTGGCCCAGAAGGAAAACTGGTAAGTAAAGTTTTGGTGGCCCAGGATGTATATTATGATGGCCCTAATCCTGTAAAAGAATTTTATCTCGCCGTCTTATTAGATAGAAGCAGCTGCATGAATGTCATCATGTACAGCACTGAAGGCGGCATGAATATTGAAGATGTTGCTCATAACACTCCTGATAAAATATTCAAAGAATATGTTCATCCAGGTGGAAAATTACAAGGCTTTCAGGCAAGAAAGATTGCATTCAATCTTGGCTTAAGCGGAGAGTCTTTAAAAAATTGCGTGAAATTCGTAACCAATATTTACAATGCTTATGTAGAATTGGATTGTGGCATGTTGGAAATTAATCCTTTGTTTAAAACAAGTGATGATAAAATCATTGCAGTGGATTGCAAAATGAATATTGATGACAATGCCTTAATGCGTCATCCTGATGTGGCAGCTTTGAGAGATTTTTCTGAAGAAGATCCTACAGAAGTTGAAGCTGGAAAATTTAATTTGAATTTCGTAAAATTGGATGGCAATGTTGGATGTATGGTAAATGGCGCTGGTCTTGCTATGGCAACTATGGATATGATTAAATTAAGTGGAGGTGAACCTGCTAATTTCCTTGATGTAGGAGGAACTGCAAATGCACAAACTGTTGAAGCTGGATTCAGGATTATCATGAAAGATCCAAAAGTAAAAGCTATTCTGATTAATATATTTGGTGGCATTGTAAGATGCGACCGCGTTGCACAAGGTGTAATTGATGCTTACAAAAGTATCGGCAACATTGAAATTCCCATCATTGTTCGTTTGCAAGGCACAAATGCAGATGTAGCAAAAAAACTAATTGATGAAAGTGGATTAAAAGTACAAAGTGCTATTTTATTGAGCGAAGCTGCAGCATTGGTCAACAAAGCAGTTGCTTAAGCTTTACACTTTAACGTTATATTTCAGAACATTGAACAACAATTGCTTATTTATATGAATAAGCAATTGTCATTTATAAACGATGATGAACCCGCAATTGAATTTCCGGAATGCTGCTGTTGATGATCTTGCTATTATGGTAGCTATCTACAACTCTACGATAGCTTCCCGATTGGTAACCGCTGATTTGCAACCTGTTTCTATTGAATCAAAATCAGATTGGTTTCATAAGCACACCCCTTCCTCCAGGCCAATCTGGATAATTACAGACGACAGCAATCAAATAATCGGCTGGCTAAGTTTTCAGGATTTCTATGGAAGACCTGCCTATCAACACACTGCAGAAATCAGTATTTATCTTGATGAAAATCACAGAGGGAAAGGTTTTGGTAAAAAAATTGTCACTCACGCTATTCAAAGCTGCCCTGCATTGGGAATAAAAAACTTACTTGCATTCATATTCGAACATAATAAAACAAGTTTAGCTCTGGCCCAAGAACTAGGTTTTGAAGAATGGGGACATTTAAAAGAAATCGCTTTGCTTGATGATAAATACTACGGATTAAAAATTATGGGGCTAAAAATTACACCTTAATAATCGTTAGGCTTTTTTGTTTTTTTGATTTTACTTTCATCCGGTTTTGTTTTGCCTTTAGCCCCTGAATCAGCATTGCTCTTTTTTACTCTTTTATCATCAATGATTTCTATCGGATTATTTCCCATAAAATCGGTAGCATCATCTTTTTCCATACCTACATCAAGACTATCACCACTGTTGGCAATGTTGGCAAAGTTCATATCCGCATAAATCGGATTATTTCTCATTTCTGCAGGCTGCTCAAATTCCATTATTTTACCAAGATTCAATCTTGCATCTGCATATACATTACTCATGAACAATCCCCACTTTGGAGCAGACATTTCAGCTCCTCCACTATTACTTGTATAAATAGGAATAAAAGGATCTTCGCAACCAACCCATGTACCTGCTAATAACTCTGGCGTATACCCGATAAACCATCCATCAGTATTTGCATTTGTTGTACCCGTCTTCCCTGCTTTTTGAGCAGGAATATTATAACTGTTCACCCTTCTTGCCGTTCCAAATTCAACAACACCTTGCATCATTCTTACCATGGTATAAGCATCTGCCTCACTGATCACTTCTTTGCTTTGAGTGGTAGTGAACTCCTTTAATAAATTGCCATCCTTATCTTCAATCCTGGTCAAATATACTGGCTGTGTATTATACCCTTTGTTGGGAAACATGGTGTAAGCTTGCAACATTTGCAACATTGGAATTTCAGCAGTTCCTAATGCGATGGAAGGATATGGAGGTAACGTTGCTGTAATACCACATTGCTTTGCGAATTCTATGGTTCGTCTAACCCCTATCGTTGCCATAAGATGCCATGCCGCACCATTCAAAGATTTTGCTAAACAAAATGCCATCGTTCCGCCACCTGTACTAATCGTTTTGCCCCCTAAAGTAAGTGGGCCACCCGAAATATAAGTCTGCGGAGTATAACCAGCATCTGTAACAGCAAGTGTATAAAGCAACGGCTTAAAGGTAGAACCTACCTGACGATTTGCGGTAACATGGTCATACTTAAACCACTTGTAATTTATGCCACCAACCCATGCTTTAATTTCACCTGTTCTTGGATCCATTGCCGCAAAAGATGTTTGTAATAATTGTTTGTGATACTTTATAGAATCAAATGGAGTCATTATCGTATCCTTCTCATGCTTCTCATTACCCGACCATGAAAAGACTTTCATCTTAACAGGCACATGAAAGGATTTCATTATTGCTGCTGTATCAATGCCTTCTTCAGTCATGGTCTTCCATCTGTCTGTATATTTCATTGCAGCTATGATGATATTGTCATGACCTTCCCAAAGTTTATTTCCTTTTAATTTAAAATAATCATCCAGCTTTTTTTGAATGACAGGCATATGTTGTTCAACTGCTCTTTCCGCATATTGCTGCATTCTTGAATCTATGGTGGTATAAATTCTCAAGCCGTCTCTAAATAAATTATAAGGTTCATCTGTTTTAGGATTTTTATTATTCTTACACCAATCTTTAAGCACGCCAATTAATACAGAACGATAGTAAGGTGCAATTCCTACATTTTCATCGATCTTTTTATAGTTAGTAATTAAAGGTTTTGATTTCAGTTTATTGGCTTCTGCCTGAGTAATAAAATGTTGTTTAGCAAGTGCCATTTGATTGATAACAATATTCCTTCTTTGTATGGAAGATTTCGGATGACGGATAGGCTCATAGATAAAGCCCTTCAGCATACCAATTAACACTGCAGCTTCTTCAATTTTTAAATCTTTGGGGTCTTTTTGAAAATACGTTCTTGATGCATTTTTAATCCCATAAACATTTCCCCAAGGTGCACGATTCAGATATAAGGCAATGATTTCTTCTTTGGTAAAATTCTTTTCCAATTTCACCGCAACAATCCACTCTTTTAATTTCTGTATTCCTCTAACAACAACATTCCCTCTTCCTTGTCCAAGTAT
Source organism: Chitinophaga pinensis (assembly GCA_943330875.1). Lineage (GTDB taxonomy): Bacteria > Bacteroidota > Bacteroidia > Chitinophagales > Chitinophagaceae > Ferruginibacter > Ferruginibacter pinensis_G. The sequence goes on along the minus strand of CALQJK010000070.1, from coordinate 1,168 downwards.
CATCTTTGCCAATTGCTGGGTAAGGGTACTACCTCCGCCTTGTGTACCTGCAGAGAATAAAACCCTTGCCAGTGCTTGCATATCAATACCAGAGTGATCATAAAACCTTTCATCTTCTGTTGCAATTAAGGCATGAATAATGTTGGGAGAAATTTCACTGTATTTTACTTCGCTTCTGTTTTCGGAATAATATTTCCCCATCAACACGCCATCACTACTGATGAGTTCACTAGCCAAATCTGCTTCAGGATTTTCCAATTGTTGTACGGATGGCATTTTACCAAACAGCCCAAATGTTGCAGCCGTAAATAACAGGACAATAAAACCAATCCCTCCAAAAAAAAATCGCCACAGTAATTGAATTGAACGGTTCATGTGTTAATTGAGTTTGTATAATTTGACCACGGTTATAGCTTTCTTTTCTTTGTTGATATTAAGATAATTCCTATCAGTCTTTCAAAATAAAAACAATAATTTAAAATACTTTCATTGTTTAATATTTACCTGGGTATTGATTATTTAAAAGTTTTTTATACCCGTCTAAATCTTTATTGGTTTTTAACAACTGAAGATTTTCATTAGAAATAATCATAAATGAATACTTCGACGCTTGCAACCAGGACATTTCTGTTGGAGCTGCTTTTTTTATTTTATCACAATAAGCAACTGCATCTGTTGCATTCTCAAATACACTAAATAATAAGAAAGTTTTCTGAGGATTATATACTTCTTTATTAATAATAACTTTGGAATAATTGTTACCTCTGTTGTACCTGCTAAAAGCATTTTTCGCTTCGTTAATATATACAATGTCTACATTGTCCAACATCATGACTACAAGGTGTTCTTTATCTGCCTGCCACTTAAATGTACCACTCACCATTGATGGCGGCAACTTGATGGAGGAGTCTAATCCTTTTGGAATTGTTTTAATACCACTCAATTTTGGAGATACCGGCATGCTAATTGACGGCTTATTTAATACTGCATTTTGCTGATTAGACATAATCACTTTATCTTCCTCTTCTGCTCTGGAAACTGAAATGCTATCTAAATAACTTTCAATCTGCTTTCTTTTTGACAACACTTCAATTAAAGTGGAAGCCTTATTGGCTAAAGCTGTTTTTGGATACTTAGCAACTAATGCATTTAAAGAAAGAAGTGCTTC
>CALQJK010000069.1:0-8816 GCA_943330875.1 Chitinophaga pinensis | reverse complement strand
TCATGATAATTATATTTTGTAGTTTAAAAAATTATGAAAGTCATAAAAGAACTTTGGAAGATTAGGGAGAAGTTACCAAACATCATTGTATTTTTGCATAAATTTACTTAAGTAAATAAGAAACATGAAGAAATTATTTTTATATATTGTTTTTTTGACCCTATGTAACAATATGGTTACAGCACAGCAAGATCCAAGTAGTAAGAAGGCCAAACGAGAAGAAAAAAACAAACGAATTAATGCCATCATTAAACAAGAAGAGGAAGGGGTATTGCATTATAAAAGTCATTTTGTTGCGGGATTTAAATTGACTACTGATGGTTATGGCGGTTTTTTAGAATATGCAAAGGCACAAACAGTGAATAAAGCATTGTTATTCCAACTTGATATTTCAGAAAGGAAAAATAGTAAGGAAGAAAAAATGCAAAATCTTGCCTATCCTTCTTCTCCTTTAATATATGGGAAAATAAACTTTTTCTATCCTGTTAAATTAGGTATTCAAGAGCAAATTATTCTTGGTAATAAAGGGAATAAAAATGGGGTAGCTGTTTCATGTAATTTTGGTGGAGGGTTTGCTTTAGGCCTTTTACGGCCGTATTTAGTTGAGGTAATAAAAGATGATGGGACTGAGTTCGTCGGTTATGATGCGCCTGATAATAGTGCTTTTTTGGATCTGAATAGAATTGTTGGAGGACCAAGTTTTGGAGAGGGCTGGAAGAATCTAAAACTGATTCCAGGTATTTATCTAAAATCTTCACTTCGTTTTGATTATGGTAAATATAATGAGATGATTAACGGAATTGAAATTGGGTTATCAGCGGAGTATTATGCTAAAAAAATACCTCAAATGATTTCGATAAAACAAAATCAATTCTTTTTAGGCGCTCATCTTGCATTGATTTTTGGAAGGAGAAAATAATTATTATTAGAAAAATAAATACATCATCATAATGTCTTGTGGAACTGCATCTGAAGATCAAATTTTTCCCGTAAAGAAACCTAACTGGCTTAGAGTAAAATTGCCTATCGGTGAAGATTACAAGCATGTCCGCGGCTTAGTGGATAAACACAAACTTCATACGATTTGCGAAAGCGGCAATTGTCCAAATATGGGCGAATGCTGGGGCGCAGGTACTGCTACATTTATGATACTGGGAAATATCTGTACAAGAAGTTGCGGTTTTTGCGCAGTAGCAACTGGTAAGCCAGATGCCGTAGACTGGGATGAACCTCAACGTGTAGCCGAAGCAATTCACTTAATGAAAGTGAAGCATGCTGTGATTACTTCTGTCGACAGAGATGAATTAAAAGATGGTGGAAGTATCATCTGGTACAATACAATTAAAGCTGTAAAATCACTGAATCCTGATACTACTTTAGAAACTTTAATTCCAGATTTTAAATCTCAAAAAGAAAATATTCAACGCATTATCGATGCTGCTCCGGAAGTAGTGAGTCACAATATAGAAACAACGGAAAGGCTTACACGACAAGTGAGAGTGCAAGCTAAATATTGGCAAAGTATGGAAACACTTAAAATTTTAAAGGAAGGTGGCATGAGAACAAAAAGTGGTATCATGCTGGGACTCGGTGAATCAAAAGTAGAAGTGGTTCAAACTTTACATGATTTATATAATAGTGGGGTAGATGTAGTTACCATTGGCCAATATCTTCAGCCTACTAAAAAGCATCTTTCTGTGGAGCGATTTATTCATCCGGATGAATTTGCGGAATATCGTGAAATTGGCTACCAGATTGGTTTAGACTTTGTTGAAAGTGGGCCACTTGTTCGTTCTTCCTATCATAGCGAGAAACATGTAATACCCATGTGGGGCAGAAATAAATGGTTGCAGGAAAAATCTGCACAATAGATTTTACCAGAAGCGCTGTTTGTTATAATAATCAAGATTCGGCTACTCCATATTTCTGATTTTATTGATGTAAAAATTTTTTCGGAATGAAAATCGTACATGTCAGTGCAGAATGCTATCCAATGGCGAAAGTCGGTGGCCTTGCTGATGTGGTAGGTTCATTGCCCAAATACCAGAACTCCTTAGGACATAACGCTATGGTTATTATGCCTATGCACCAAACAACTTTTTTATCCTCTCATGAATGGGAATTGATTCAGGAAAGTTCTATCCCTTTTTCAAATACTACTTTAAACTATTCGGTAATTAAGGAGAAAAATAATAAGCTCCATTTCGAATTGTATTGTATTAATGTTGTTGGTTTTTTTGACCGGCCAAATGTATACGGTTATCATGATGATACGGACCGATTTCTTGCTTTTCAAATAGCCACCATGGATTGGTTGTCTAAATGGGAAAATCTTCCCGATCTTATTCACGTGCATGATCACCATGCCGGACTTATTCCATTTATGCTGCGGTATTGTTTTGAGTTTCAACATCTTTCTACAATAAAAACCGTACTTACCATTCACAATGCTCAATACCAGGGTTGGATGCCTTTGCAAAAAGCTGATTATTTGCCATCCTGGGATAAATGGAAGTCCGGATTGCTGGAATGGGATCACCAAATTAATCCATTGGCTTGTGCCATAAAATGTGCAGATAAAGTCACAACAGTGAGTCCGAGTTATATGCAAGAGTTGGTGAATGATTCCAATGGACTAGAGTATTTGTTTAAACAAGAAATCGAGAAGTGTTCTGGGATCATTAATGGAATTGATGATGAAGTTTGGGATCCTAAAACAGATCATTTCATTGAGGCGAAATTTAGTGCACGTAATTTGGAAAAAGGGAAGCGCTTAAACAAAGAAAAAATTTGTACGGAATTCAACTTTGATAGTCAACTTCCATTATTTATTTTCATAGGAAGATTTGTAACAGAAAAAGCTGCTGATTTATTACCTGGTGCCATTTCAAGAGCATTTGAACAGTTTTATGGAAAATTCAATATGTTGATTCTTGGAAATGGAGATCCTGTTATTGAACAAGCATTATCAAATATGCATCAAAAATGGTTTGGGTACTATCATTCAAAAATTGCGTACAATGAAACACTGAGTCACCAGATGTATGCAGGGGCAGATTTTTTATTAATGCCAAGCAGGGTTGAACCTTGTGGCTTAAACCAATTATACGCCATACGCTATGGAACAATTCCAATTGTAAGAAGCACAGGAGGGTTGAAAGATACAGTCATTGATTTTGGAAATGAAAGTGGCTTTGGCATTTGTTTTAATCAAGCAACTATTGATGATATTGTTTTTTCAATGGGTAGAGCATTAGATTTATATAACGATCAGCATAAGGTAAATCAGATCAGAAAAAAAATGATATCTATCAACAACAGTTGGGAAAGAAGTGCAAAAGATTATATTCATCTTTACAACTCAATTTAGCAGCGTATTCAATATGATAAATAAAAAAGCAATTTCAGTAATTCTGGGTGGTGGCGCAGGCACAAGACTTTATCCTTTAACAGCTTCAAGAAGCAAACCGGCAGTTCCCATCGCTGGGAAATACAGATTGGTAGATATCCCAATTTCAAATTGTATCAACAGCAATATCAATAGAATGTTTGTACTTACGCAATACAATTCTGCGTCATTGAACAAGCACATCAAAAACACCTACCAGTTCAGTGGATTCAGTAATGGCTTCGTAGATATTCTGGCAGCAGAGCAAACTCCTGATAGTCCTGGATGGTTTCAGGGAACTGCGGATGCTGTAAGACAATCATTAAAACACATACAAAAAGAGGATTTTGAATACGCCTTGATTTTGAGCGGTGACCAATTGTATCAAATGGATTTTACTTTCATGCTGGAGAATCATGAAAAATCAGGCGCAGATATTTCCATAGCTACAATACCTGTAGGAGAAAAAGATGCCCCTGAACTTGGGATTTTGAAATCTGATGCAGAACATAAAATCATTTCATTCATAGAGAAGCCTTCAAAAGAGTTGTTGCCGGAATGGACAAGCAATACCGGTGATGAAATGCTGCAGCAGGGGCGTAATTATTTAGCATCTATGGGGATTTATATTTTCAACAGAAAAGTGCTTTTTAATTTATTGCAATCAAATGGAAAAGAAGCTACAGATTTCGGAAAGGAAATTATTCCTGATGCTATCAGCAACCATAAAGTAATCAGTTATCAATACGATGGTTATTGGACAGATATTGGGAACATCGCATCATTCTTTGAAGCGAATCTTGCGCTTACTTTAGATTTGCCCTTATTTAATCTTTTTGATAATAATAAAATGGTTTATAGCAGAGCAAGAATGTTGCCACCTGCAAAGATTAGCGGCACTCATATTGATCAAACGATAATTGCTGAAGGGTCAATTATACATGCAGCAAAAATTTCAAATTCAGTAGTTGGAGTTAGAAGCAGAATTGGGAAGGGTAGTGAGATTGTCAGTTGTTATATAATGGGGAATGATTTTTATGAAACGATAGAGGAGATCTTAAGAAATGAGGAACAAGACATTCCAAAGCTTGGCATAGGAGATTACTGTAAATTGAATAAGGTTATCGTAGATAAAGATTGTCGAATAGGCAATAACGTTATTATTATTGGTGGTAATCATTTTGAGAATATAGACCATTCTTTATTTTCTATTAAAGATGGCATCATTGTGATTAAAAAAGGTGCAGTTATCAATGATGGATTTGAATTACAATAGTACATTCCAAATTAATTGGTCTATCCATTTCCTTGATTCCGGATCTTCATCATCTCCTCCCCATTCTTTTGTTTTTTCAATGATGGTTTTTTGAATGGAAGACACCGTGAAAACGTTTTTAGACGCAGTTGGTTCTGTGATTAAGGCTACTTTGGTTTTGTCATTTATTTTTGTAGCTATCCAAGAAGTATATAGTCGTGGAATGGTCATTCCCAGAATCATGCCAGGCAAACCATGAATGGTACAAGGCCCTCCGGGAATGGTTATCTCTTCTGTATAAAAAGCAAATACATAAACACTGTCCATTATTTTGCCAGTAGCTTTTCTGCAATTATACCCTGCAATAATTCTATTCTCATTGCTTAATCTCCATTCTATTTTGCTTGTCGAATCTTTGATATGGAATGCTGTTCCAAAAACATCTTTTTGCATGATAAACATATTGGTATTGAAATCTGAATACCAAATAGATTGTTCGTCACTCTTACGGAACATGTCTGGAATCAAATCTTTATTTTCCCAGCGATCAAATTGATAGTTACTCTTGTTCTGATTAAAAGCGTATTTGTAATAAGCCGTTTTGAAATTAGGAAGTTTGTCTTTCATCATGTCGGCCCAGGGACTGTTACCCATGGTTTTTTTGATGTTTGTTTTAACTTCAAACTCAATTTCTCCACTTTCCAAAAATTGAGCACTTGCCATTAAACTAAGTCCTATATGCAGAACAAATATTAATATTGTCTTTTTCATTTTTTACTTTTTATTGTTTTTGTTTTTGAAATCCCAGCTGAAACCAATCATGAAATACCTTTTTAATCTTTGATTTCTTTCTTCACTAAAATTGTTCCCGTAGTAGCTTCTGTCGATTCCGGCATTCTGGTTGAAAAGGTCTCTTGCCTGAGCATACACAGTAAACTCTTTATTGTTAAAGGTTTTTTGTAGTTTAATATTCACCAAATTGACATTCAAATTAGCTGTTTCCCCTGCTAATTTTTCTCTTGCATTGAAGTCGTAATCAGAAATGATTGACCATGCTTTTTTATAATAGACCGTGCCATTAAAAGAAAGTCGGTTTGTTTTGTATGAATTAGATGCATTCGTTTGTGCATTTGTATTGCTGTTGTAATTGAAATCATTATTGATACTGAAATCATATTTATCAGTCATGGATTTTCTTAACCCTAAATTAAGGCCGGCAGAAATTGTTTTTGATGAACTGCTCACTCCATTGATAAGATCATTAAAGCTGGAAAAATTTCCATTAGGGCTGATTTCAAAATCTATTTTTGTTTTCTTTATTTTAAATCCCACACCCGTCCATAAATTGATATTGATGTTACCGTTGGTATTCACAGGTTGCGTTGTGGTACTGCCTGTTGAAGGGTCAATAATTTTGCTGTTCGTTATAGCATTATTCGTAAATGTGACATTTAATGATTGATAATTCCATAATTCTTTAAGGAAGTTATATCCATTATGATTGATGTTGATGTTGTTGGCAAAAGAAGGTTTGAGGTCTGGATTTCCAATGTATTGATTGAAGATATCGGCGTTGTTTTTTAAAGGTTGTAATTGGTTTAGAGTAGGCTGGGTATTGTATCCATTGTATTTAATTCTTAAAGAATGGTTCCCTTTGTAAGCATATACAAATGTTGCGGTGGGGAATAGGTTGATATAATCTCTTCTGTAATCTTTCCCGATTGATAAATCTAAAAGATCATATTGGGTAACACCAAATCCAGAACCAACATTAAACTTGAACTTTTTAAAGGCATAATTAAATTTTGCACTTGGCTTTTGAACAATAATATTTTGTTTGAATTGGTTACTTAATGAATCATTGAAATTATCATAGTAGGGACTAGTCGGAATTGATTTGTTGTAAGTGCTTTGTTTGTTGTTCCCTTGATTAGATGATAGCTCATAGCTTAATTCTAATGACCATTTTTTAGACAGTGGTTCTGTATAAACAAGTTTTGTTGAAAGAGTACTTGTTGATTTTTGACCCTTTGTTACCTGGTCAATATTAGTGGTGTCGATATTATTATTTAGGAAAGTATTGTTCAATGATTGTAAAAAATTCTCACTCTCAATTGTCAAATAATTCCAGTCGGCATTAAAGGAGATGGTTCTTCTTTCTTTTTTAAATTTATGTTTAAAAATTAAATTTCCAGCTGCATTGTTTTTGTCATAATTATTATTGATTTTCTTTGTGCTGCTGTTAATTAATTTTTCTGAATAGCCATTGGTTTGAGAGGTGGTAAAATCCGTATTCTCGCTATGAAAATAATTTTCACGTAAGGTTACTTTTAGAGAATTGCTACTGTCAATATTGACATCATATATCAACGTATTCTTTAGATTATATCTTTTAATTTGACTTGTGGTAGTTGAGTTTTCAACTAATGCAGAATCCCCGAATTGATTGATGTTTTTTACTGTTTTTATATTAGCGTAATCCTGTTCATTGTATTTCGGAGAAAAATTAAGATTATGTTTCTCTTTCCATTTGTTGCTATATTGAATCCCTGAATTTACATTTCTTAAAAAGCCATTTTCGGCATTGATATTAACTTCTTCATCTGTATTGTTTGTGCCAACGCCAAAAGCAAAAATCCCATCATCATCCCACATTTCAAAGTTGCTGTTTTCACTGGTGCCATACTTCTGGCTTTCTTGCCAGTTAAGCCCATCCTGTCCAGTATTTCCATTTAGAATAAATGCAGCTATTTTTCTTTTGCCCTTAAATGAACCGAAGAGGAAATTATTGTTAAATCGGTTAGTGATTTCTTTGCCTGTTCCACCTGATAGGCTGATTTTTCCAAAATAGCCTTTTCTTTTATCGTCTTTTAATTTTAAATTGATTGTTTTTTGAGTATTTCCATCATCTATACCGGTGAAAACTGCCTGTTCACTTTTCTTATCAAAAACCTGCACTTCTTTTACGGCATCAGCTCTTAAATTTTTAACTGCCATTCCAGGATCATCTCCGAAAAATTCTTCTCCATCTACCAAAACCTTTTGCACTTTTTCGCCCATAGCTTTTATTTCGCCATTTTTATCAACTTGAATGCCAGGCAATTTTTTTAATAATTCTTCTACGTTTGCATTTGCACTAACATTGAAACTATCTGCAGTATAAATAGTAGTGTCTCCTTTTATTTTTATGGCTCCACCTGTTTTAATAATGATGGCTTGAAGCAATTTGCTCTTGTTAGTTAGTTTTATTGGGGATATTTTTTTGGAACTTTCTTTTAATGAAATATTATCTACATAATCAGCATATAGTGGGTTAGTAATCATTAAAATTTTATTACCCTGTGTTTCTACATTTAAGGTGTATTCTCCATTTTCATTGGTTCTTGTAAAACGCTGCAGGATAGAATCTTTTTCAGATAAAATCATCACTACTGCATTTTTTATTGGCTGGCTGCCGGCTTCGTCCTGAATTTTACCGGTGACTTGTATTTTTTGTGAAAAAGCAGTTGTAAAGCAACAGATAGTGGCAGTTAGTAATATTATGATTTTTGTCATCTTCGATTATGGTTATACTGTTTTAAGTTTGTTGGCAATAGCAAGTCAACATGATTCGTTGATTTCACTTTTTCCAATTAATTGCAAAGATGAATTGAATTAAATTAATAAACCTATTTTTATCAAAAAAAATTAACTGTTGAATAATCAAAGTAAGGTTTGGGTGCATTCTCTTTTTGATACAGAAACGATTCAATTATTTCAGGCGGGAACCCTGTCTTCGGCTTACGATTATTTTGGAGCACATTCTTGTAAATATAATGGGATTGAAGGCTTTTATTTTTCAGTTTGGGCCCCGAATGCTACATTGGTTTCTGTTGTAGGGAATTTTAATCATTGGGATGCACAGCAACATCCGTTATTTGTAAGGTTGGACCATTCCGGAATTTGGGAAGGATTTATACCTCTTCTTACAAAAGGGAATATCTATAAATTTCATATTACTAGTATTAAAAACGAAGTGTTTCTTAAAGCAGATCCTTTTGCTTTTTTTTCGGAATTAAGGCCTGCAACGGCATCCGTAGCGTGGGATTTCGAATATAAATGGAAGGATAAAAAATGGATGTCTAAACGAAAGAAAAAAAATGCTTTAAATGCTCCATGGAATGTATACGAATT
>CALQJK010000068.1:0-8918 GCA_943330875.1 Chitinophaga pinensis | reverse complement strand
TGTTGAATTTTCATCAGTGAATTTTATTATTTGATCTGATACTACTTATAGTCAATCTCATTTCTATGAGAATTTTCTTATTCTTTATTTAAGGCACAAAATAACAGATAAAACAATTTTGAGGAATGACTTCAATCAGCAATAGTGGGAGCAAAAGCTCATTATTTTAGTCCGAGGAGGATGTTGAATTCTTTAAATTAATACTCTCTTATATTACCTATAAGACGCTTATCTCTTACTTTCGATAAATTTTCCTTAATAATTTCCCCCATTGATTTTTGTGATACTTTACTCTTCATGGTACGAACCAGGTACGAACCACGGATGTGGCACCATTCGCAAACAATTAGTTTTTAATAAATAGTTGCTGCATAATTTTGGTAAATCTTTTGTCTGTTGGATATTTTCTATGTGCAGTAATGTTGTTAAAAATTAAAGCTACAATTAATAGAATTATTGCGCCTGCCAACGCTGGCGAAATAATATAAAAGAAGCCCAGCATCTTTATTTTTTGAGAACCTATTACTGCAATCAATGCTGTTGCTCCGCCGGGAGGATGGAGTGTTTTTGTAATTTGCATTACTACAATTGAAAGAGCTACTGCAAGAGGAGCTGTCAACCATACAATATCAGGCAATAGTTTATAAACTGCTACGCCAATAAACGCACCTACCACATGACCGCCGATTAAATTTCTTGGCTGGGCCATTGGACTTTGAATCGCGCCATAAATAAGAACGCTAGACGCTCCAAACGAAGCGATAAGCAATACGGCATCGCTTTTTTCCATTAAATAACTTTGTAAAAAGGCAATTATTCCTATTCCAAAAAATGCTCCAACAAAAGACCAGAATTGTTCTTTTAAGTCAACTGATGTTTCTTTGTATATAACAATTCGCGAAATTCGCATTGCTCGTTTTATTTTCTTTTTGATCATTTTAATCCTAAAATCTTTTATTGTTGCTTAATGTCTTTATGATTTGTAACTGTGCGAGTTTACTAAGATAGTATTATTAGTAAATAAAAAGCATCAATCAAAGCCGTTTTTATAGGGGTCACTCGCCAACTCGCCATGGTACGAACCAGGTACGAACCAAGTACGAACCAAGGATGTAATAGTATTATTAGTAAATAAAAAGCATCAATTAAAGCTGTTTTTATAGGTGTCACTCGCCATGGTACGAACCAGGTACGAACCAAGTACGAACCAAGGATGTGGACTTCACTACTATGAAAGATATCTTATTTGATTGGTTCGAAATACAAAAAAAGAGAGGCAATGTGACGAATATTCGTAAGAATATTCTCAAAAATGATCAACAAAGAGAGATTGAACCAACCCGATTTTATAAAAATTAATTTTGTAGAAAAAAATATTCAACGTGATGACAAATATTCTTTTTTTCAAAAAAACATCCTTTTACTTTCATCGAAATAGTCTTTAGAGGTAAGCATATGTTTTAAAGTTTTAATCGAAAAAACAATGAAAACTATTTCACTTAATATGCTTTGGCCAGCTGCATTAGTAGCTGGTGTAAGCTATATATTTTAGTTTTTAGTAATTGGGACTATTGTAATAGAGACAATAACAATCAATCATTATCTAAAAGGCCCTTGGGTAAAATCTTTTGTAATATCCTTGATTGACAATTTGGTTTCTGGCTTTGTAGGGACATTTGTTATGATGTTTTTAATTCAACAATTTCAATTATTCCTTCAATAGTTCTAAATAAGAAACTTTAAAAAAATTATCAATTAATTCTCCTTGTATTTTAGCCATTCTTATAGCTTCGCAAAATCCATCTTTTGCATGAGCGTCACCATAAGAGTCAATACTGGTACCAGTGACAAAATAGGCATTTCCATTAATTCTTATTGCAAGGCTGCAGCCTTTTTTTATCATTCCGAATTTACATTGTCCGCAAGCTGCTTCAACAATTAAAATGGTCTTAGCTGTATCTATTTTGTTACTTGTATTATTGTCATTCTGTGCTTTCACAAAAAGCGGAAGACAGTTAATTCCTATCAAGAGTAAGACAATTTTCATCATTTTTTTTAAAGTTGAAATTACACCTTTATCTGTTTTTCTAACTTTACTTTTTCTTGTTAAAATTCCATTTAACTACTATCAAAAATAGCTTTTGAAGCCCCATAATTGATGGTTAGTAATATTTCGGCTTAAGCATGAACCCCCCAACAAAAAACCCTCACAACTCACGCTGCAAGGGCTTCTGTAAAATAAAAACCTGCTGTAGGGGAAGGGATCGAACCTTCACGAGGCAGTTAGCCATAACACAAATGGTTTCGGTGGTCGATCCCGGAAGAAATATTGTTGCCAATACTTCAACTCTATGTTACGTTTATCCTGTTGTCCTCACCCCCGAGACAAGGGGGCATGTCTGCCAAAAATTTCATCACCCCACAATTTTTCTGATAAATAAGAATTATCAATTAGAAATTTAATACGTAAAACTATAATAAAGGCACTTTATTTAAAAGTATTTCAATAAATATTTTGAAAATATAGAAAAAATCCAAATATTTGCATATTATTTTGAATCATTATTAAAATCCAAATAAAAATGGCCGCAAAATTAAATCTTGACAAATTAGACCTTCAAATCATCGAAGCGATGATGCACAACGCAGAAATATCCTACGCAGAACTTGGAAAGAAGCTTTTTGTGAGCGGTGGAACTATTCATGTTCGTATCAAAAAACTACAAGAATTTAAGATTGTTAAAGGTACAAGATTGAGTGTTGATTTAAAACTTTTGGGATATGATATTACCGCATTCGTTGGAATTTACCTTGAAAAAAGCTCTTTGTATGATAATGTAGCAAAGGATTTAATGAAAATACCTGAGATTATCCGCCTCAACTATATCACTGGAAATTATAGCATGTTTTTGGAAATTGTTTGTAAAGACATTACCCAATTGAGACATGTATTACATGATGAACTTCAGAAAATAAAAGGTATTGAAAGAACAGAAACTTTTATTTCTTTGGAGGAAGGGTTTTGCAGAAATGTTCCTGTTGCTCCCGCATCCTAACCTTATTTTACATTTCTCTCTTTCCAACGATAACTGCCAAACTTTCCTAACCATCCGGCAATAAGCATATATATAATATGAAACGGCTGGAGCAAAGGAAACAACCAAAGCAACTGCCTTTTTCCAAAAAATCGGGCAACAGGAAACAGAAAAAATAATTCTATGGTTGTTTTTATTCCCAGTAACAAAAAAAGAAATTTAAAGAAGGTAACATCTAATATTGCCACAATAAAGAGAAGGAATAAACTTACATTCAACAGATAAACCAACAACAACACCGGAAACAAACTTTTGTCTGTGTATTGATCCGCTTTACTCGCCCATCGAATTCTTTGATGTAAAAATTCAGTAAAACTTTTCACAGGAAGCGTTTCCACAACAACATCCTTGGATAGTAAGTACATTATTTTATCGCTATGATCAATGGCTATTTTATGCATTAACATCATATCGTCACCACTTGCAATAGCATCAACCTCGGAGAATCCACCAACCTTATAAAATATCTTTTTTGTATAGGCCAGATTTGCACCATTACACATCCCATGAAATCCTTTATTAACAGCACCACCGGTAATTCCTTGTAAACACATAAAATCCAGCGATTGAAAAAGTTGTATCGGAGTTGATACTTTATTGATAACAACAGGCATTACAATCATTGCTGGTTTTTGTATTTCATAAAAACTAACAATTGTTTTTAACCAATCTTTTTTAACCATACAATCAGCATCTGTTGTAATAATGAGCTCTCCTTTACACAGACTAATTCCAATTTCAATTGCTTTTTTCTTATAAGAATTAATTCGACCTTCTTGAATATAATCACATAAAGAAATCAATTTTATATTTTCAGAGAGAAAAGGTAAAACAACCTGAAGCGTTTTATCAGTGGAAAAATCATCAATAACCAACACCTCAAATAAATCTTTGGGATAAGTTTGATTTTTAATGGACTCTAATAAAGCACCAATAGTTGCTTCTTCATTTCTTGCAGGAATAATAATAGAAACGAACGTATTGTTTTGTTGACTGGAACGCGTGGTTGAATTAAATGCTGGTATCGATTGCCAAAAATGCCGATAACAAATCAACAGAATTGAATAAAGAACGGTTAATAAAATGGATACAATAATTAAAAATGTAATCATAAATGAATTAGAATACAACAACCACTCAAATGGAATCATTGTCTATTTATACCAACAAAAATAATTATTTACAAACGAATCAAATAACTAACTTTAAAAGTATATCTAACAGAAATTATCACCCATGATCTTTTTTCCTGTCAACAAAATGAAAATATTTTTCTTTTTAATTGTTCTTTTCGTTTTTCAAATCGCCTTTTCTCAGAAATCAATAGCACCATTTATAAAATTAACGGAGCCCTTAAAAGAGAGTAATAATACCAATAATCATCAAAAATTCATCATCGGCAGCACTTGTCCTTCTTGTTCTTTAACCATCAATAACCAACCCGCGAAAGTCTATCCAACAGGAGCTTTTGCATATGAGCTTACACTTACAGAAGGGGACACCATTTTTACTATAGTGTCAAGTTTGCCTAATGGAAAATCGGTTACAAAGTCGTTGCAATACTCCTATACCATTCCACTTCCAGAAGAACCAACGCAGTCTTTTTTAATTGAACGCATCCAGACATTTCCCGATGGAGATTTGCTTCTTAAAGCAGGAGATGCCATTTCATTTAGAGTAAAAGCGCTGACAGGATGCACTTTAAAAGTGCTCAATAAAACCTTGCTTTATGAAATGCCTGATACTGTTGCCAATGGAATGATCGGCATTTACCAGGGAAAATATATTATACAACCAACAGACACTTTCAATAATCAAAAAATATCCATCACGCTGATGAAGTCCGACTCCATAGTGTCAAAAGAGACAACGGCACATTTCACCCTATTATCTCCTGCAATGTCGGATGTAGTTATTACAAAAGGTAGATTGGCACATCTTGAATACGGGCTAGGGGATGACAGATTGGGAGGAGCTAAGATTGGATACATTGACAGTTTGATTCCTTTGAAAGTTATTGGAAAAGTCGGCAGCCATTTTAAAATAAAATTAGCCAATACACGAACAGCATATATCCCAGATGAACTTGTCAACCAGCTTCCGCCCGGAACATTCACACCATCTTCTCTTACAGGAAAAATCCACGTTTATGGCGACTCGTTATATGATTATGTAAGTCTTCAATTATTTAATAAACTTCCTTATCAATCTTTTCAAGAAACAGACCCCTTCAAAATCATAGTTGATGTTTTTGGTGCAACAAATAATACTAATTGGATTGATCAATTAGAAACCATCAAAGAAATAAAAAAAGTAACCTATGAACAAATTGCTGATGATATTTACCGCATTTCAATTTCTTTAAAACATCACCAACATTGGGGACACGCTATTTATTATGATAACAACAACTTGATTATAAAAATAAAACAACCACCACATTCTCTTTTAATAAACAAACTTACCATTGCTATAGATGCCGGACATGGCGGAACCAATACTGGAGCCGGTGGTCCAACAGGTGTTGCTGAAAAAAATCTTACTCTTGCTCTTGCGCTTAAATTACAAAAACAATTAGAAAAAGACGGCGCACATGTTATCATGACGAGAACGGATGAACGCTTCTTTGATAATAAAGAACGAATTTTATTTTACAGAGATAGTTTACCAGATTTGTTATTAAGTATTCATTTAAATTCTTCAGCAGATCCCATCCATGTTGAAGGAACAAGCACTTTCTACAGATACGAAGGGTTTAAACCATTAAGCCAAGCTATTTACAAACGTATGCTTGAATTGGGTTTCAAAGAGTATGGGAATAACGCCTCTTTTAATTTTATGTTGAATAGTCCTACGGAATATCCCAACGCATTAATCGAGACCTTATTTTTAAGTAATCCAGCAGAAGAAATGAAAATTTTAGATGAAAAATTCCAACAAAAAATAGTTGATAAAATCGTGCTAGGGATTAAAGATTTTTTGGAAAGTGCAAAGTGAAAATAGCCGCATATTTTTTAATAAAAAACAATGCTAGATCAACTTCATAATCATCGGTTGTAAAAAATAGCAAAACAGTGTTATGGTAATAATACAAACAATATTCAATACAAATCCTGTTTTAATCATGTCACTCATTTTGATATAACCACTTGCAAAAACAATAGCATTGGGAGGTGTTCCCATCGGCAACATACTTGCACAACTCGCTCCTAATGTCATTGGTATTCCTAACAATAACGGATCCATATGCAACGAAATAGCAACGGATGAAATTACCGGAGCCATTACCATCACTTGAGCTACATTACTCATTACCTCACTTAAAAAAACAGAAACTGTTACTACAATCAGCATCATTAAAAAAGTATTTCCCGTTGAATAAGAAGCCAGATATGCGCCGAGTTGCTCCATAATTTTCACCTCTTCCAACGCCTTAGCTAATGCAATTCCGCCACCAAATAATATTAATATTCCCCAAGCCATTTTTGTGGTATCCCCCCATTCCAGCAATCTTGCATTTTTAGTATCATTATTTTTTCCGGACGGAATGGCAAATAAGGAAATAGCTCCAATCATTGCTATAATGCTATCATCTAGGGTAATTATTTTTTGACAACTATTGATAACATCTTTTAAAATCCAACATAACACGGTTAGTATAAAAATGATTGCAGTTCTTTTTTCCGGAGTAGAAATTTTTCCAAGTTTTTTTAATTCATCATCGATAAAAGCCTTACCTTTTTCGCTATGTTTAATGCCATTTGGGTATAACCATTTTACTAAAATCCAATACAAAACAAAAAGCAGTACAATGGTAAGAGGTATAAATGCAATCATCCAAGCAGTAAAGCTAATATTGTAATTAAATTTTTCGGTAATGTAGTTTACATAAGCCACATTAGGTGGCGTCCCTATAATAGTACCCAGCGCAAAATTCGACGCATATGCAATGGATAACATCAACACCAAAGAAAAATTTTTCATGCTTCCTTCTTCACCATTCTGATGACTTCCAACAACATGAATTACAGAGATGGCTATCGGAAACATCATCATCGTAGTAGCGGTATTGCTGAGCCACAAACTCAAAAATCCTGTAGCCAGGATAAAACCCAGAATAATTTTATTTCCATTTGTGCCAGTAATGTTAATAATGCTGAGCGCAATCCGTTTGTGTAAATTCCATTTCTCAATGGCTATGCCGATAAAAAAACCACCCATAAATAAAAAAACAATAGCATCTGAATAAGATCTTGTTACTTCCTTAATAGTACTGATGTTAAATAATGGAAATAATACAATGGGCAATAATGCAACAACGGGAAGTGGCATCGCATCTAAAACCCACCAACTTATCATTACGGTTGCTATTGCTAAAACTAGTTTTGCTTTAGGTAACAATAAAAAAGGGTTATAAAAGAAAAAAAATAGAAATAATACAATCCCAGTAAGTAGCGCTAATTTTTTTTTATGCAGCGTGAAATATTCTTTCATGACTATCTTATCGTTAGAAAATTGGAATGTAAATAAGTTTGACAATAAAAAAACAAACTTCAAACAGATAAAGGCTGGAAAAGTGACAGTGTTTCTTAACAGACCATGGTTCGTACCTGGTACGAACCATGGTTTAGGCTTTGCGTTAATCACAAAAAAAGCAATATTGCAATATTACGGCAACCTATAATTTTTGATTCAAGAAAGGTGCAATTACCTAAAATGTATTACTGTATATATAATGGTTCGTACCTGGTACGAACCATTATATATATACCGTGTTCAGGGCTAATCTATTTAATCCCAGAATTTGCAGTTAAAATCTATTAAGAGAAAATAATGCTGCGAAGACAATCATTTGTTTGATTCTAATTATAGCGTACAATTTTTTGACCAAAATATTGGCTTAATCGCTCGTCTTTATTGCCTTTTTTCGGCTCACCACGATTTCTGATTCACAATCCGAGTAAAAAAGCAATATTGCAATATTACGAATACGCTATAATCACTTCCTATTCAAAAATATCACCCTATCCTCTTCACTCTTTAATTTGACTCATTATGTACTAACTTTACATCCTCAAATAAACAGATTATGAGCGATACTATTACTAACATCCCCTTAACGGCAAAAGATTTCACAACTGATCAGGAAGTGCGTTGGTGCCCGGGTTGTGGTGATTATTCCATTTTAGCACAAGTACAAAAAGTAATGTATGTGCCGCAGGTGGTTTTGCCCGTGGTGGCGAAGGCTATGAACATCTCGCGTGCTGAAGTGCATGGGGTGATGAGCTTTTACCACGATTTTCGCGAAGAACCTGCGGGCCGCCATGTGGTGAAACTGTGTCGGGCAGAGGCCTGTCAGGCCGTCGGGGCGGACCGTGTGGCGGATCACGCCAAAAAGGTGCTGGGGCTGGATTGGCATGAGACGGCCAAGAACGGCTCGGTGACGTTGGAGCCTATTTTCTGCCTTGGCCTATGTGCCTGCGGGCCTGCGGCTTTGGTCGATGGCAAGCTGATAGGTCGGGTTGATGAAGCCAAGTTTGATACCTTGGTGGAGGGTTTGAAATGAAGATTTACCTGCCGCTCGATTCTGCTGCCGTGGCCTTGGGTGCTGACGAGATTGCTGATGCCATTCAAAAGCACGCCCATGCTAAGGGCCAATCTGTCACCCTTGTGCGCAATGGCAGCCGCGGGATGGTGTGGCTGGAACCTATGGTAGAGGTGGAAAGCCCTGCCGGTCGTATGGCCTTTGGCCCGATGACGCTGGCCGACGTGCCCGCCCTGTTTGGCGATCTGTCGGCCCATCCCAAAGCCTTGGGGCTGACC
>CALQJK010000067.1:0-8933 GCA_943330875.1 Chitinophaga pinensis | reverse complement strand
TGGACAATTGTATGTAAAAGAATTCTTCAATGAGACCGCAAAGAAGAGATATACAGAAATGGTAGACGCCATAAAAGATGCACTAAAAGACAGAATTGGCAAACTAACGTGGATGTCTGATAGCACCAAACAAAAAGCATATGTAAAATTGTCTACCATAAAAAGTAAAGTTGGCTATCCTGAAAAATGGAAAGATTTTTCTTCAATGAAAATTGGAAAAGAAAGCATGGCTAAAAATTATATGAACTCCAGATTATGGTGGCACAATTACGAATACAATAAATTGGGCAAACCCGTTGACAGAGATGAGTGGGACATGTATCCTCAAACCTACAATGCCTACTACAACCCAAGTAATAATGAAATTGTATTACCCGCAGGAATCTTCACCGTTCCAGGTTATAGAGATGAAGAACTTGACGATGCTGTAGTATATGGTTATGGTGGCGCAAGCACCATTGGACATGAGATTACACATGGCTTTGATGATGAAGGAAGACAATTTGATGAAAAAGGAAATTTAGTAAGTTGGTGGAAAAAAACAGATGAGGAGGCCTTCAATAAAAAATCTGAAGTAATGGTAAATCAATTCAATGAATTTGAACCAGTAAAAGGATATCACATTAATGGCAAAGCAACATTGGGTGAAAACATTGCAGATCTTGGTGGTATACTTTTAGGAATAGAAGCCTTCAAAAAAACTACTCAATACAAAGAAGATAAAAAGATTTCAAACCTCACTCCTATGCAAAGATATTTTCTGGGTTATGCATTAGGCTGGCTAGGTCACACAAGAGAAGAACAATTGAAAAATCGTTTGATGACTGATGTGCATTCTCCTGCCAAATACAGAGTAAATGGACCTTTCGCGGACGTGGATGAATTTTACAGCACTTTCAATATTAAGCCAGGTTCGCCAATGTATAGAGCAGATAGTTTGAGGGTGAGGATTTGGTAGGACGTTGATGTTTAATAAGTTTAATGGTTTATTGTTTATTGTTTTAAACAACGCCTGAAACCTATTGAACCTTTTAAACCTATTCAACCTATTCAACCATTAATTCCCACCCCTAACCCAGGTTTATCGTTGTAAATAATCTTTCCGAAATCAAAGGATACACCTTCTCCATTTTTTTCCGTTTGAAGAAGTGTGCCGTCCATATCAACATAATCAAGCATGGGCGCTAATTGCGCAATAGCAGCAGTCCCGATAGAAGACTCATTCATACAACCCACCATCACTTTCATTCCTAGTGACTTTGCTTTTTGTATCATTCTTCTTGCAGGTGTAATCCCGCTGCATTTCGTGAGCTTGATATTAATCCCATGAAAATATTCAAAACATTTTTCTACATCCGATTCAAACACACAGGCTTCATCCGCAATGATGGGCAAAGGAGACTTCTCGAATAATATTTTCATACCTTCCCAGTTATCTTTTGCTAATGGCTGTTCAATAAATTCAACGCCTAAATCTTTTAACTGAGGAATTTTAGTTAGGGCCGTTTCTACATCCCAGGCAGCATTTACGTCTACTCTAAAAATCGCATTAGTATGTTGCCGCAATATTGCAATATTGCGAATATCATCCTCAAAGCCCACTTTAATCTTATAAATAGGCCAGGGTCTTTCTTTCATTTTTTTGATCATCACTTCTATATCATCAATCCCAATCGTGAAATCAGTTAATGGAGCTGTTGAAGGATCTAAATTCCATAATTGATGTAATTGTTTCTTCTTCATTTTACCATAGATATCCCAACCCGCCATATCCAATGCGCAAACCAAAAAGGGATTTTTGGGAAAGAGATGATGCAAATAATGCCAATACCTTTCAGGATCAGAAAATGAAAATTTTTCTATCAATTCTTTCTTGCTTTCCAAATCGCTTATCATCTCCTCCACTGTAATATTGTAGTAAGTTATGGCAGGGGCTTCCCCATAGCCTTTTATGCCAAAATAATCAAGCTCAACTATTAATGCGGGCTGATGTGTTTTTGTTGCTTTGGAAATAGTAAAAGGATATTTAAAAGGGAACGATACTTTTTTATAAGAAACTTTCATTTTGTTCATGAATCAATATTAATACAAAAGAATGATTTCATTGAGATTGGATCAGATTAACTACAAAAAATCAATCTGATAAAAATTTTAAGGTTTTTATTTTCTACCCTATATTTGCATAAATTTAAAAAAATGGAAATGACTAAGAAAAAATCAAAAGCAATATATTGGGTATTATTTTTAGCTTCAATTGCGGCTTTTTTTGAAGTATATAATATAGGAGGAGGTTATTGTTCGATGGTACTTCCATTTAATGTTACTTTTTTTGCAATGGCAATGGATTTGATGTAATCAATACTTCGCTTAAAATATTTTAGCCCTGTAAATTCAGGGCTTTTTTTATTTTTTAGCCCACTATTTAAATGGCTGGCTAAAAAAAGGTGCAACATTATAGTCGCACCTTTTATTTTTGAATCTTTAGATTATTTTATTTTACTTCTTCAAACTCTGCATCAGTAACATTTTCTGATCCGGGATTTGTTGCTTGTTCTCCTGGACCAGCACCATTTTCAGCACCAGCCTCTTGTGTAGCTTTGTACATTTCCTCACTTGCTGCTGTCCATGCGGTATTCATTTCAGCCATTGCTGCATCAATTGCGGCAACATCCTGAGTTTTATGAGCCTCTTTTAGTTTTTCTAATGAAGCTTCAATCGGTGCTTTTTTATCTGCAGAAATTTTATCGCCGTATTCTTTCAATTGCTTTTCAGTTTGAAAAATCAGACTATCCGCTTGATTCACTTTGTCTACTTTATCACGTTCTGCTTTGTCAGAAGCTTCATTTGCTTTAGCATCATTCTTCATTTTTTCAATTTCTTCTTTGCTTAAGCCACTGCCTGCTTCGATACGAATTTTCTGTTCTTTTCCTGTGCCTTTATCTTTTGCACTTACATGTAAAATACCATTAGCATCAATATCAAAAGTTACTTCTACTTGAGGAACGCCACGTGGTGCAGGAGGAATGCCATCTAGATTAAACATGCCCAAGCTCTTATTTTGATTTGCCATCGGACGCTCACCTTGCATTACATGGATTTGAACACCTGGCTGGTTATCACTTGCTGTACTGAATACTTCTGATTTTTTGGTTGGAATGGTGGTATTACTTTCAATCAATCTGGTCATTACACCACCCATGGTTTCAATACCCAAACTTAAAGGCGTTACATCCAATAACAATACATCCTTTACTTCACCAGTAAGAACGGCACCCTGAATACCAGCACCAATTGCCACCACTTCATCAGGATTCACACTCTTGTTTGGTTTTTTTCCGAAGAATTTCTCAACGATTTCCTGTACTTTAGGAATACGACTGCTACCACCAACCAAGATGACTTCATCAATTTGAGAAGTACTGATGCCTGCATCTTTCAATGCTGCTTCACATGGTTTTAGGCATCGTTCAAATAATTTATCTGCTAATGCTTCAAATTTTGCACGAGTTAATTTCTTCACCAAATGTTTTGGAACACCATCCACCGCTGTTACATATGGAAGATTAATTTCAGTTTCAGAAGAGGAAGATAATTCTACTTTTGCTTTTTCTGAAGCTTCTTTCAAACGCTGTAATGCCATTGGATCTTTACGAAGATCAATAGCTTCATCAGCTTTAAATTCGTCGGCCAACCAATCCATGATTACTTTATCAAAATCATCACCACCAAGATGGGTATCACCATTTGTTGATTTCACTTCAAATACACCATCTCCTAATTCCAAGACAGATATATCAAAAGTACCACCACCTAAATCAAACACAGCAATTTTTTGATCCTGTCCTTTTTTATCCATCCCATAAGCCAAAGCCGCAGCTGTTGGTTCATTTACGATTCTTCTTACATTCAATCCCGCAATTTCTCCAGCTTCTTTCGTTGCCTGGCGTTGTGCATCATTAAAATAAGCAGGAACAGTAATTACGGCTTCATTTACTTCATGCCCCAAATAGTCTTCTGCAGTCTTTTTCATTTTCTGCAACACCATTGCACTAATTTCCTGAGGGGTATACATTCTACCATCGATATCTATTCGAACGGTATTGTTATCGCCTTTTATAACTTTATAACTCCAATGAGAGCTTTCTTCAGTAACCTCATTAAACATTCTTCCCATAAAGCGTTTCACACTCGATATAGTATTTTGAGGATTGGTAATCGCCTGACGTTTTGCAGGATCTCCAACTTTACGCTCCCCATTTTTTAAAAACGCAACTACAGAAGGAGTTGTACGTCTGCCTTCATCATTCGCGATTACTACAGGTTCGTTACCCTCCATTACAGAAACACAACTGTTTGTTGTGCCTAAGTCAATTCCTATTATTTTAGCCATGATTTATTTTTTTTGTTCCTATTCTGTTTGTCAATCATTATGCCAATAGAATAATGTTGCAAAAATGTCAGTCAAATCAATGTAGAGCATGTCAATAGTATAGAATGCTGACAAACCTGAAAATAATCGAAAAAAGAAAATTGAAGCAAAAATAATATAAAATTATTGTAATAATAATATGATTATCATTAAATTAAGAACGCTATTTAACTTTAAAAGTGAATTTCTTTTGGGTTAAATAACTTACGAGGATAAGAATAATCGTAGTGAACAATTGACTTATAAATGGCGCCCATGCCAGACCTTCTATCAATAATTTCAACATGGCATAATTCAAAATCAAATTGAAGGAGAAGGATAAAAAATAACGAAAAAGCTGAATCCGACCTGCAATATTCGACCCAGTAAACACAATGAATTTATTCAAAATAAAGCCAACAACAAAAGTAATAGCCCCCGACAAAAATAGAGCTGCCATGTGAGGTTTAAAAGCCAATCCCCCAATTACCACTAATGCCCTTTGAAAAATATAATGATAACCGACAAAATACATCATCAAACCCAGCAAGGTATTTCCACCCCCGCATGCGGCATACCTGAACGTTTCGACTGGAATAAAACGCTTGAACGGAGGATAAAAGAAATCCAATATGTTGGCAAGTGATTGTCTCATTGATACTGATAGCGAATTTTGTATTTTTTCTACCTGATGAAATATCGAATGCCTAGGCCACCCCAATAGGCAATGAAATTTTCGCCGCCGCCAAAATCAACAGAAGGCTGCCAATCTAATGAGAAATCAAAAGGGAAGTTTTTAATCTTTAAATCAAGACCAAGAACTCCATCTAATCCCATCAATGCTTTTCCATCGTAATGATCAGTATTATAAAACGACATATGAACACCGGGGCCGACGTACCAACTCAATCCGCCGATACCTGAAATTGGCTTGTTGATTTCATACAATACAGTTAGCCTTCCGCCTTTATTCCATGAGTAACCGTTTACTTCAAATGCATTTTTATTGGGAATATATTGTTTGAAAGAAAGCGCACCAGGAAAAAACTTTATACCAAGAGCAGTCGTATAAGAATTAACCCATTTTTTTTGAGCTGTAACTTCATGGGTTACAACAAATAAACATAGTGTAAAAACAAGTAGTCTAATTTTCATGTGTATATTTTTTGTTTTGATATTATTGTTCTTTTTTTTGCCCTAACTTATTCCAGCATGAGGCGAAATACAGTTAAAGTAAATGATCAACTATACAGCTCAACTCTTTGTTCCTTAACTCTTTCGTCATTAAGGTACTCATCGTAAGTCATTAATTTATCAATCATGCCCTTCGGCGTAATTTCAATAATACGATTCGCCACAGATTGCATGTATTGATGATCATGAGTAGTGAATAACACGATGCCTGAAAAAGTAAGCATGCTGTCATTAAAGGCAATAATACTCTCCAAATCCAAATGATTAGTTGGTTCATCAAGAATCAAAACGTTTGGATTTTGCAACATCATTTTGCTTAACATACACCTCACTTTTTCTCCCCCGCTTAGCACTGATGTCATTTTCATGATTTCATCCCCACTAAATAACATTTTTCCTAAAAAGCCTCTCAAGAAATCTTCATCTACATCTTTCACGGTTGGAGGGACAAATTGTCGCAACCAATCCATCAAATTATAGTTACTGTCTTGAAAATATTCAGTATTGTCATTTGGTAGATACGCTTTAGTAATCGTTGTACCCCATTCAAATGTACCTGTATCTGCTTTTGACCTGCCATTAATGACTTCAAAAAAAGTAGTTAATGCTATTGGATCGCGACTTAAAAAAGCTATTCGCTGGTTTTTTTGTATGTCAAAATTCAATTTACTAAACAATTTCTTGCCATCTATAACCTTAGAAAGGTTTTCAACTTTC
Source organism: Chitinophaga pinensis (assembly GCA_943330875.1). GTDB lineage: Bacteria > Bacteroidota > Bacteroidia > Chitinophagales > Chitinophagaceae > Ferruginibacter > Ferruginibacter pinensis_G. Next base: position 2,614 of record CALQJK010000067.1, on the reverse strand, counting down.
AATATTTCATTCCCCACCTCACGATCCTGCTTGAATATAATTCCAGGGTATTTTCTATTTGATGGTTGGATATCTTCTATTACTAATTTTTCCAGCGCTTTCTTACGACTAGTTGCCTGCTTGCTTTTAGAGGCATTGGCACTAAATCGGGCGATAAATTCTAACAAATCTTTACGCTTGTCTTCTACTTTTTTATTTTTATCCGACATCTGACGAGCTGCCAATTGCGAACTTTCGTACCAGAAAGAATAGTTTCCCGTATACACTTTTATTTTACTTCTATCCACATCGGCAACATGCGTACATACTGAATCTAAAAAGTGACGATCATGACTAACTACCAAAACGATATTTTCATAATCAGCCAAAAAATTCTCCAGCCAGGCAATCGTTTCTACATCAAGGTTATTCGTAGGTTCATCTAATAATAAAATATCCGGATTGCCAAATAAAGCTTGAGCCAATAAAACCCTCACTTTTAGATTGGCGCCTATATCTTTCATCAATTGCTGGTGCAAACTATCTTCAACGCCCAACTCACTTAATAAAGTAGCTACATCACTTTCTGCCGTATACCCGCCCATCTCGCCAAACTCATTTTCAAGTTCACCCGCTTTCATTCCATCAGCTTCACTAAAATCTTCTTTGGCATAAATAGCGTCTCTTTCATGCATCACTTTCCAAAGCTTTTGATGGCCAATTAATACTGTATTGATTACCGTTTGCTCGTCAAAAGCAAATTGATTTTGATTCAAAACAGCCATTCGCTCTCCTGGCGTAATGTCAATTGTTCCCTTATTGGGCTCTATTTCTCCACTGACGATCTTAAGGAATGTTGATTTGCCGGCACCATTAGCACCAATCACACCATAGCAATTCCCTTTAGTAAAATTGATATTTACTTCATCGAACAAAACCCTTTTACCGTAGGCTAACGTAATATTATTTGCACTTATCATAGTTGTAAAAAGTGTACAAATATACGAGAGTTAGTTGATTAGTTGACTAGGTTATGCTAGTTGATTAGTTGAAAGGTTGATTAAGGACAGCTTGTTGGGTACTTAATTAGGATCTTAGTACTATACCCAACCAATCAAACATTCAACCATTCAACTAATCAACTAATTGCCCAAATCAGTATTTTTGCAGCATGAGCATTGTAAAACAAATTCAGGAAGCTACAGTTAAATCACTTTCATCGACATTCAACGAAACCTTTTCAGAAAAAGACTTTCAAATCAATCAAACTAAACCCGAATTTGAGGGTGAATATACTATTGTCTTGTTTTCATTGGTGAAATCATTAAAAAAATCTCCAGACGAAATTGGCGATACCCTAGGCAATGCCTTACTTAAAGACTTCCCACATTTATTCAGTGCTTTCAATATTATAAAGGGATTTTTAAATCTTAGTATTACGGATTCCTTCTGGATAGCGATTCTTCAAAAAAACCACAACGATATTTGTTATGGTAAGCACGCCATGAATGGAAAAAAAGTAATGGTGGAATACTCTTCCCCTAATACCAACAAACCATTGCACTTAGGACATCTTCGCAATAACTTTTTAGGATGGAGCGTTGCAGAAATTTTAAAAGCAAATGGATATGATGTTTTAAAAAGCTGTATCGTAAACGATAGAGGCATACATATTTGTAAGAGCATGATTGCATGGCAGCTTTTTGCAAACGGGGCCACTCCTTTAACTACACAAAAAAAAGGAGATCATTTTGTTGGCGACTATTATGTACTGTTTAATGACGAATATAAAAAACAAGTAGCTTCTTTAAAAGCAGATGGAATGACTGAAGGCGACGCAGAAAAGAATGCGCCCATCATGCTACAAACCCAACAAATGCTTCATGATTGGGAAGCTGGAAAGCCCGAAGTTATTGAGCTTTGGAAGAAAATGAATGCCTGGGTTTATGAAGGATTTGACGTTACCTATAAAACTATTGGAAGCAATTTTGATAAAACTTATTATGAAAGCGACACCTATCTTTTAGGAAAAGATATTATTCAGGAAGGATTGGATAAAAAAGTATTTTATCGCAAAGAAGATGGAAGTGTTTGGATTGATTTAACCGCTGATGGCCTGGATGAAAAATTAGTGTTGAGAAAAGATGGCACTTCTGTTTATATGACCCAGGATATCGGACTTGCCAAACAAAAATATGACCAATACAAAATAGATCAAAGTATTTATGTGATTGGAGATGAACAAAATTATCACATGAAAGTGCTGAAGTTAATTGCACAAAAACTAGGTTTACCCTATGCAGATGACATCTACCATTTAAGTTATGGAATGGTGGAATTACCGACAGGAAAAATGAAAAGCAGAGAAGGAACTGTAGTTGATGCCGATGACATCGTAGCAGAAATGATAGCCACTGCTCAACACCATACTGAAGCTTTAGGGAAGGTAAAAGATTTTACAACTGAGGAGCTGACTGCCCTTTATAAAACGATCGGACTTGGTGCCATGAAATTCTACTTGCTTAGAGTAGATCCTAAAAAGAAAATGATTTTTAATCCTGAAGAGTCCATCGATTTCCATGGTTTTACAGGCCCTTTTATTCAATATACTTATGCCAGAATAAAAAGCATTTTA
>CALQJK010000066.1:0-9018 GCA_943330875.1 Chitinophaga pinensis | reverse complement strand
GACTTTTTCATTTATATTGTTGTTTGGTCTTTAATATCCAAAGGGATGAAAATCTGAAATTGATACAGCATGCTACAGCAATAGCCATTTTATACTTTAAATGAAATCTTCGCGCATTGGATTAAACACATCTATCAATACCCCTTTTTCAAGACAAAGAACACCATGTACCAAATTAGAATGCACATAAAAAACATCCCCTGCGTTTAAAACTTTTTTTACGCCATCAATCTCCACTTCAAAAGAACCACTTTCTATATTGGTCATTTGAATATGTGGATGTTTGTGCAAAGATCCGATCGCACCTTTTTCAAAATCTACCCTCACCATCATTAAATTTTTATCATACGATAAAATTTTCCGGCGAACGCCTTCAGCCATTTGCTGCCACTCAATTTCTGAACTCTCAACAAATGATTGGGTTTGAATTTCCATTGTTTCTACTGTTGACATAACTGTGTTGTTTAATTGTAATAATTATTTTAATTGTTGTTTATTATATTCTACATAATAAGGACCATTCCATTTTGCCTGAAATTGACCATTAGAAAAACTGTGTGCTGCATTAGCATCGAAAATTTTATTGCACTGAATAATATACAATTTCTTATTATCAAGATTGATTTCTACTGCAGTATAATCTTCATCATCCTGAAGTTTAACCATTGACGTTACTGAGGTTACTGAATTATTGGCAATTTCTGTAATAGGGCTGAAATTACCATGTACTTCAATTGCATTAATAAAGGTTTTATTTTTTCCAAAGGATCTTATTATATAAGATGGATCATGCCTTAGATTAAAATTAGGATCATTGGCTCCAATCCTTGTAAAATAAACATCCACAGTATCGTCACTTAATGAAGATATGGTGTAGAATGTTTTATTGTTTAAGAAGGTGAATTGTGTAAATGGATCTACATGATTTGCATAGGCTTCTTTCCATAAATGCTGGTACCCATTTTTATTACCTAATGTAGTTAATGAAGTATTGCAACTGGTGTATTTGAAATTCGTTTTCATTAATGTGCCGAGATAATTAAAAGGCAAATCGTATTGATGAAGAGTATCAGCGTAGGTTTTAAAAATATCTACTAAAAGCGTTTTGTCGGAACCTGGTAATTTCATTAAATATTCAGTTCTGAATAATTTCGCATTGCTATATGCTTTGTCATCAAATGCAGATGCCACTTGCAAAGAGCCATTGCCAATATGCCCAAATAATTTAGTAGGATGATTTAACTCTGCAATATTTTCTTTGCCATTGTAATGACTTGTCTCATCTACCGTAATGGTATTATGCGCAATGGTTTGTTGTGCATACGAATTCGTTTCTGGCAAATATCTTCCTCCCCATTTGTGCTCAATATTAATATATCTAACAGCTCCGTAATCTTGTAGAATTTCATTACCCTTATCATAAAATTGAATATTCAACTTATCATAATGACCATGAGACAATCCATGGGAAGTATATTTGAAAATCAGAGAAGCTAACTCATTGTCTTTACCATTTCTCAAAACAGAAACACCACCGAAATCACCTTTCTCCCCATCTGTATATTCTGCAGAATGGTACTGATAAGTCAACGCGTTTTTTAAAGAAATTATTTTCTTGCTAATGTCCGCGCCACCCTTATTTAAAATCACTCTATTTTGCGCTTTAGCAATGGCGAGATAAGAAGAATCAAAACCATAAGCTTGCCAGGCTATATCAATAGCTACCACTACTTCATTTGAAATATAGGTTTTGTCTTTTAACGCATCATTATAACTATAAAATTCTCCGGTTAGATTCGTTTGATTTAAAGCAACATCTAATGCTTTTTTCAAGATTTTATCTCTATATTGAAAGATACCAAGCGAAGGTTTTACTTGTTGAATCGCATTAGCAAAAAGATAAAAAGGTAGCAATGCATATCTAGTATAGTAAGGGCCTTCGTGATAAAATCCATCGGGAGAAAATAATCCATTTAGTTGTGCTATAAATCCAGCTTTACCATCCTTTTCTGTTCCATATAAAGCCATTTTAAGATATTCTTCATTATCTGTAGCAATACCTACGATGCCCACTCCAGCACAAGCCCATACGGCATGGTTATGAATAAGGTTGAACCAATTTTTTTGATCTTTTGTGAAATATTCTACCAGCGGTTTGAAAGCACCATCTGCAATTTGTTTTCTTTCTGCAACTGTTAAATAATCATGTATGCAATCAAACGCCATTCCGGCATAGACCAACCAATTCGCATCATTCAATGCTTGCCAAAACAATCTTCCAGGAGAAGTACTTGTAGCTTGGGGATGATTTTTTAAAGTAGGATTTAATGCTGCATATTTCAAGAAAATTGATTTCACCAAATTAGCATATTTTCTTTCGGAGGTGATTTGATACAACAATCCTGCATTATACAACAACAAGTAATTTGATTTGTGCTGATCATGCGTGTATCCCCCGGCAGCATCTTTTGGAAAAGGAACATCAATGTCTTTTGTTAAAAAAGGATCTACTTCCTTTTTGATACGCTCAAAAGAAACATTCAATAAAGAGTTGCTGTGTAAATCATTATATACAGCCTTCAATTCGGCCTTAGTGGCAAAAGCAATTGGATGCTGTTGTGCAACCAATGTTTGGCTAATAAAAACTATTATGGTTAATATTTTCTTCATCGATAAAGGATAACATTTTTCGGGAATTATTGGCCTAAGCAGCAAGCAAGATCAACCCGTTGTAAATATCTATCATAAAAGTGTTAATGTATGACAATAGACAATGTAATATTATCCGCAAATAGTCAGTTGTTCTTCAAAAAGAGATTCTATTTTATCTAAAATTTAATACTGTTTAGTAGAAAATATCTAATTTATCGACACATTATATACACAAACATCAAAATAGAGAGGTGATAACGATGCCGGCAAGGGTACCGGCATTTTATAGGGGATTGTCATAAACAATTACTAATTTTACGCGCAATGGAAAAACAAACTACCATTAAAGATATTGCACTTGCTTTAAGGATTTCAATATCTACAGTGAGCCGAGCACTTAGAGACGCACCTGATGTAGGTGAAGAAACCAGGAAAGCTGTTAAAGCACTTGCTGAAGAACTGGATTACCAGCCCAACAAACTGGCATTAAGCTTATTAAAAAAGCAAACCAATACAATTGGTCTTATTATTCCCAATTTGGATTATGTCTTAGCAACAATGGTAAAAGGCATTGACGAAGTAGCTTTGGAAGCGGGTTACACGGTGATGGTTTGTCAAAGCAATGAAAGTTTTGGCAGAGAAATGGTGAATACAAAACGACTTCTAGAAAGCTTAGTAGATGGCTTTATTATTTCTGTTTCCAGCGAAACAATGATTTTTGAGCACATTAAAAAAATACAATCAAAAAAAATACCTCTTGTCTTATTTGACAGAGTAATCGATAGCATCAGTGTGCCAAAAGTTAGATTAGATAATCTGGAAGGCGGGAAAATTGCTACACAACATCTAATCGATCAGGGATATAAAAAAATTGCACTATTGGCAGGGCCAGAGAATCTTAATATCAGTAACGAGCGTAAAGAAGGTTATTTCCAAATATTAAAACTAAATAAACAGAAAGCAGATAAAAATTTAGTTATCCATTGCGATTTCAATCAGGACTATGCTTATATGGCAACAAAAGAATTGCTGTCTATGAAAAACAGACCTGATGCCATTTTCGCCATCAGCGATCGTTTAGCCATTGGCGCTATGCTTGCTATAAAAGAGATGGGATTGAGAATTCCAAAAGACATTGGATTAGTAGGATTCAATAATGAACCCATCACAAAACTTGTAACGCCAACCATCACAAGCGTAGAAATGTTTGCGTTTGAAATGGGCAAAGCCACAGCTAAATTGTTTATCGAAATGCTTCATGGAGATACCGACATGTCAGAAAAAGAAATCATCGTTAAGCCCAAATTATTTATTAGAGAATCCTCAAAAAGAGGCGTAAATACTAAGTCCTAATATTCAATCCTTAATTTTTAAATAATAAAAAACAATAAAAAAATGAAAATCATTCACGCTGTTCATCCAGAAGATTTCGTCAAGTACAACACACAACAAATCAGAGAAAAATTTCTGCTTGATAAATTAGTAGAAATGGGTAAAATCAATTGCGTATACACGCACTACGACAGAATGGTTGTAGGTGCTGCTACTCCATCATCTTCTTTAAAATTGGAAACTTACGACCAATTAAAAAGCGAAAACTTTTTAGACAGAAGAGAAATGGGAATCATTAACATAGGCGTTGCCGGTAGTATTCGTGTAGATGGCGAAAGCTTCTCTCTTGATAAATTAGATTGCTTATACATTGGGAAAGGCAAAAAAGATATTTCTTTTGAAGGGAATGGCGCAAAATTCATTTTCTTCTCTTGCCCTGCACACGCAGAACACCCAGTTCAATTAATGAAAGCAGTTGATGCTACACCTGCAGAAATGGGAAGTGCAGAAACCGCAAATCACAGAACGATCAATAAATATGTACACACAGAAGGATTAAAAAGTTGTCAGCTTATGCTTGGCGTTACCAACTTTAAACCAGGCAGTATCTGGAACACGATGCCATCACATTTACATGATCGTAGAATGGAAGCCTATTTCTATTTCGACCTTCCTGAAACACAAAGAGTGATACATTTTATGGGAGAACCTCATGAAACAAGGCATATGTTTCTTAATAACGAAGAAGGAATCGTGTCTCCATCTTGGAGTATACATAGTGGAGTGGCTACAGCAGCTTATTCCTTTATTTGGGCAATGGCTGGAGAGAATATTTCTTTCACAGATATGGATCCGGTTAATATTAAATCACTTCAATAATAAATTATCATGTTAAATTTCAGAGTAGATAATAAAGTAGCCCTTGTTACAGGTTGTAACAGAGGTATCGGTATGGCTATTGCCATTGAATTAGCCAATAACGGCGCTGATATTATTGGCGTAAGCAATCAAATGCCCGCTTCAGGCAGCGAAGTTGAAATAGCTGTAAATAAAGCAGGGAGAAAATTCTACGCTTATGAAGCCGATTTTACAAACCGAGATTCTTTGTATGCTTTCTTAAATAAAGTAAAAGCAGACCATCCACGCATTGATATCCTCATCAATAATGCAGGACACATTATGCGTGCTCCTGCAGCAGAACATTCTGATGAATACTGGGATATGATTATCGATATTAATCTTAATGCTCAATTCATCATCACCCGTGAAATCGGCAAAAAAATGCTTGAGCATAATTATGGGAAAATCGTTTTCACTTGTTCCTTATTAAGTTTTCAAGGTGGCGTTTTTGTACCTGGATATGCTGCAAGTAAAGGTGCAATATCTTCGCTTCTAAAAGCATTTGCAAATGAGTGGGCTTCAAAAGGCATTACCGTAAATGGTATCGCACCTGGATATATTGCAACTGACAATACCACTGCATTAAGAGCAGATCCTGAAAGAAGTGCTGCTATTTTATCCCGGATACCTGCAAACCGCTGGGGAACCCCTGAAGATTTAGCCGGAGGATTTGTATTCTTATCCTCTCCTGCTTCTGATTATATTAATGGCACCATTCTTACTATTGATGGTGGATGGATGGGAAGATAAAAAACATAAGCTGGATAATCTAGATATGCTAGATATCCAGCTTTTTTCTATTGAATAATAAGATTCCCCAATACCCTGAATTTTTTATGTTGTTTTACTGAAATTTTAGCCCCAGGACAAATGATTTGAAGTATATTCAAAATACATTCCCTTTAACAATAGGATCTAAAATAATTTGAGCCTAGGAAGGTAAACTTGACTGATATCACCTCTTGTGACAAAAATCCCTGTATAGCGTGCTGTAGCATTACTAAATGACGTACTAAATAATCCTAAACAAATTCCTGTAAAATTATCGCCAGATCCTCCAATCGATTGAATCAACACAACACTTGTTCCAGAAGGAGAAAGTAGCGTAATAATCAACTCATACTTCTAGGTATTCGTAATATCCAAACAAATATAAGCCAACCCATTATTGGAATCAATTACATTCGTCATTCCATTTATGGATAATGGAACAGTGTCTGTACGGAAATCACGAATGGCTGAAAGTCCACTCCAAGAATACGTTTGTGCGTTTGAAAAGAAAGTAATTACAAAAAGGACTGAGACAAGGATACCATTTTTCAATGTATATTATTTATAGAAATAAAAACATACAATTTTTTGAATCAAGGGTGCAATAAAATTCAACTCGAATGTATATTTAAGTTGCCAGAAATAAAGAACTCTTTCCCATATGATGGCGAGATTAGCTGCATTGAAAAATCAGATAAAACCCTAACAAAAAGATTAACTTTATTTCAAGAAGAAATATACCTTTTGAGTCTTTCAAATTCTCTTTTTTCTTCATCGAGAAATATTTCACTCCAATAGTATTCAATGAAAATAATAATTCGGTTTAAGAGGCTTTTTTTGTTTTTCATAGCGGGGGATTTTATTGAAAAAAATAATGGAAGAAGCTTTTTCTGAAGATAAAAATAATAGAGAAAACAAGCAATTGCAAGTGTTATGATCACAAACTTATTAAACACGTTATTTCCCTTGCTACTCCTACGTATACGCACTTAGTACAACCACTTTCATTGAAAATAAATTGGGGGAAAATTCCCTAAAGTAATCTTACTAATTACTTGATTTTATACCTAAAACACAACATGATTTCCAAATATGACTCCTGTCTTTTTTTTGTAAGTAATTTTTAGGCCACGTATTTGCATTACCATCTTTTTTTTCTACATTTATGAATCTATAAAACAATCTTCTACCTTATGACAACCATTTCCAGTTCCTGAATAACCAAAAAGAATTTATAAGTAACAAGCTCTTTACTTATCAATAGAATAAAATACTTTAAATAACGACAGCATTTAAAATCCAATTTCAACAACCAATAGAAAACTTTAAAATAAACCCTATGAAAAATAAATCTAAAAAAATTGCCCTGATTTTCATTGCATTTTCTTTTACATTTTTCAATGTAAAAGCACAAACTCCAACCAGAAATTATGACCTCTCCTATTCAAAGAATTTGAAGGGTTGTGTTACATCATTTGGGAATACCATTATGAACGCTGTAACTAATGGAGTTCCCGATTTGACACAAATGAATGAAACTGCAGATCCAAATAACACCTCCGGCGGTTTAGGTTTTAGCCAATACGGCAATGATGTTTTGGATATGAAGCAAATTGATATTGATGCCAACCCATTAACAAGAAATTCTTCTTCAGCTGACTTAATTTTACCAGTCGGAACTACATCAATAAAATTCGCGAAATTATATTGGGGCGGAAGAATTGATGCAACAGTAGTTAGAGGATCAGTAGATACCCTCAGAAAAATAAAAATAAGAAAAGGCACAACAGGTAACTATACTTCATTATCGGCACAAGATGTCGTTACGGTATTTAGTACAGATTCTACTTCCGAAGTGTACCAATCATTTGTCGATATAACAAATTTTATACAGACAAATGGAACAGGAACTTATACTGTTGCTGACTTACCTGTCTCCGAAACAGATGTGCAAGGTGGGCAATATGGAGGCTGGGCGATCACTGTTGTTTATGAAAATACAAATGCTCCATATTATAGTTGCGTTAAAATATATGATGGATTTGCAAGAGTCTATAATGGCGGCATTGCGGGATCACTTGGTATCACCTTAACAGGACTGGATGTACCTGGAATACCACTCAATAATAGTGATGCGATGATGGGGACAATTTCATGGGAAGGAGATGCCAATTTAACTGGAGACTATATTAAAATTAATGGCATCCCTGTATCGGACCCTTTAAATCCTTCAACCAATTTCTATAATGGAAGCATAACAAGAGACGGAAGTTTTGTTACAACAAAAAATCCAAATTTCTCCAACCAAATGGGAATCGATATTGATGAAGTAAGTGTTGGAAATGGTTATAACATTCCGACAAACGCAACTTCAATCGATTTCGAATTTGGCACTACTGCAGATCAATACTATCCAAGTGTTTTCACTTTTTGCATAAGAGTAAAAGATCCAGTATTAACCTTAAACAAGTTGGTAACAGATGCCGATGGAAATGGTTACGTAAATCCTTCTGAGGCATTAACCTATACTATTTCAGGGACAAATCAAGGACAGGGTTCTTCTTATCATAGCTACATTATTGATACTTTACCAAGTGGAGTAACTTATATTCCAGGAACATTAGAAGTCGTATATGCCCCAGGGGTTACTCCTGGAATTAAAACAGATGCTTATGGTGATGACGCTGGTTTTGTTGCTGTAAATGGAACTAAAACTTATATTAAATTCTTCATCGGAAATGGCGCTACTGCAACTTTAGGTGGAGAAGTCCCAAACGGCACTGCAGGTAATTATAATGTCAAATTCAAAGTAAGAGGAGATTTACTTCCCGATAATATAACCAATATTGCAAGCATTCATGGCGAGTCTTTAATTGGCGATACTTATTTCAATGAAGGCACTGCACCCATCTATGTAAACTTTGCAACAGGGAATGCTGAAAACCAAAGAGTATGTAATACTTATACTTGGCATGGCACAACTTATACAGCTAGTGGGCAGTACCTATATTCCTATAATAATTCAAGTGGCAGCATATCAACAGACACTCTCCATCTCACTATATTTCATTCTACAATAAGTGTGACAAATATTTCTATCTGTCCAAATCAATTACCTTACTCTTGGAATGGATTAATATTTACACAAACTGGCACACAAACTATACACTTAACAAATAGCGTAGGTTGCGATAGTGCTGCAACACTAAATCTTATTTTAAAAGCCACTTCTACAAGCACGACTAACGTTGCTGTTTGTTCGAATGTACCTACTTACACATGGAATAGCATTATTAGAAATGCTCCTGGAACATACACTTATACGACCACCAATTCAAAAGGTTGTGATTCTGTCGCTACTTT
>CALQJK010000065.1:0-9257 GCA_943330875.1 Chitinophaga pinensis | reverse complement strand
TTCTTCTTTCGGTCAAATATAATTCCTCTGTCAGGGTAAATCACCTTCCGAAACATTCCTTGGTCTTCAGCAAGAGCTTTGTATTTACTCGTAAAAATTTGCAATGTTAATAGACGTACTATAATAATTACGAACAATGCAATAAAAATCAGTCTGATAATATTTTTTCTAGACTCATTATATACAGGCACGAAGTAGAAGTTTAACTGTTATTACTTTAATAGTAAATGATAATTGAATTTGTAAAATTCGAATAAAAATATGACAATTTGCTATTTAGTATTCGTTCTGAATTTTTGGCTTCTCGAAAAAAGCAACTCCGTAATTACTATTAATAATAAGCTGATGAGTGTTGATAAAATAGTTTTTATGAAAAAATAACCAGCATCTGCAAATTGCCAGGATTCCAATAAAAATAGCCAGCCATTATGAAGTAATGTTAACAGACAAATGTAAATAAGATAAGGCGTAACGCCACCCATACTCTTAAAAGACGGTTCGTCATAATTGGCTTCAGCACCTTGTTGAGATATTAATAAATTGATGATAAAGGGTCTGATATAAGCAATCAAAACACAAGCTGCTGTGTGAAAGCCAGGATGGTGCCTGAAACTGTCAATCGTAAACCCTAATAAAAAAGCAATCAACATCAATAAGGTTCGATTCATTTTAAATGGCAGCCATAAAATGAAAACCATATACAGATATGGCGTCGCCATCTGATGAAGGATAACCTTATCAAGAACGAAAACCTGAAAAAAAATCAAGCTGACAAATCTAATAATATATTTAACAATCCTACTCATGTTTATTATACGTTCTAGGGTTGACTGTTTACTTTTTCAAGAATACGCTGAACACCATCCTGATCAGCATTTTGTATGATATACACGTACTGTAGATTATAAAAATTTGCGGCGCTGTTACACTCCACTTTGAAATTATTGTTGCTCTTTTCTTTATACACTGCAGTTACTTTTCCGATGTTCATTCCCAAAGGGAAAGCCGTACTAAATCCACTGCTGATAATGGCATCACCTTTTGAAATTTTGGCACTTTTAGGAATTCCTGTCAATAATAACAGGTTGGGCGCTTTGCCTTCCCAGCTTATCGTTCCGGTTTCTCCACTTTTAAACAGTTTGCCACTAATGTGACTATCCTTATGCAACAGCGACATTACAACTGCATATTTTTCATCAACAGCAGTCACAATACCCACGACGCCGCCATTAGGATCTATTACGCCCATGCCTTCTTTTATTTTTTCAAGACTTCCTTTATTTAAGACAATATAATTGCTTTGAGTAGAAACGGCATTGTAAATCACCCTTGCTCCCAGATAAGTATACTTTCTAAATTGATTAATGGAATCGACATTGATAGAATCAGCAACAAATTTTGAAGCGGCATCGGGTAAGGAGAAATCTGCTTTCAGTTTATTATAAAGCGATTCATTTGCCTTTAACAAGGAATCGTTAGTTTGTCTTAAATAAAAATATTGCTGAACATTACTGTAACGGCTATTAATCTTCCCCGTTATATTATTAAATACGCTACCAAAAGCAGCTTGATGAAACTTACTATAGTTTACAATAAGATAAATGGAAAACCCCTGTATAAAGAGAAAAAGCAGTAAATTAAAATGTCGTCGGATGAATAGAAATATATTTCTCAACTGCTATAGAAATTTAGGAGCACACAACAGTAATACCCTTTTTGAAAATAGTTATTAAAAAACTACCTCATTACAAATGGGAATCTGTCATAATTTTTTAATGCAATTCCAGTTCCTCTTACAACGCTCTTTAGTGGATCATCAGCGATATGAACAGGAAGTTTTATTTTATTCATAAGCCTTTTATCTAAACCGCGCAACAACGACCCACCACCGGTAATATAAAGACCACGGCGATAGATATCCGCAGCTAATTCGGGAGGAGTTGTTTCTAATGCTTTTAGAATAGCTTCTTCAATTTTAAAAATACTTTTGTCTAAGGCCTCTGCTACTTCCTGATAACTCACCATTACTTGCTTAGGAATTCCAGTAACCAAATCTCTGCCGTTTACAGGAATATCATCTGGAGGATTATCCAAATCTTTCATCGCTGCCCCTACTTGTATTTTGATTTGTTCCGCAGTACGCTCTCCTATCAATAAACTATGGTATCTTCTTAGAGCCTCCATAATATCAGCAGTAAACTCATCGCCTGCAATTCTGATACTTTGATCACATACGATTCCTGCTAATGCGATAACTGTAATACCTGTTGTACCACCGCCAATATCTATAATCATATTTCCAACGGGCTCTTCTACATCTATTCCAATACCAAGAGCTGCAGCCATTGGCTCATGAATCAAATAAACTTCTTTTGCACCTGCCTGCTCCGCACTATCTCTAACCGCTCTTTTTTCAACTTCTGTAATACTACTGGGAATACAAATCATCATCCTCCAGCTCGGAGCAAATAATGGCTTCTTTGGATAGACCAATTTAATCAGCTCTCTAATCATTAATTCAGCTGCGTTGAAATCGGCAATAACGCCATCTCTTAATGGACGTACGGTACGAATACTTTCATGAGTCTTTTCGTGCATCATCAAAGCCTTCTTTCCAACAGCCAAAAGTAACTTAGGATTATTTCTGTCCAATGCAACAATTGATGGCTCATTTACTACTACTTCACCATTATGAATGATTAATGTATTGGCCGTACCAAGATCAATTGCGATTTCCTGTGTAAAAAAATTAAAAATGCCCATATTTGTCTATATAAATCTGGAGTAATGGTATTCAAACAAAGTTGATGTAATTTATTGGATTTAACAACGCGAAGTGATTTATTTTAAAACTATTTTTAAAACCCTTTTTTTATTATTAAACAGCTTTGTCTGATTTTTTTTACTAACAATATTAGTGTTGAACCGACCGATAATGAGCTTGTTAAACAATCGTAATTAATTTTCTCTCTCTAATGTTAAAATAAATTTCCTATTTTGAGTGCTTATAGTACTTAATTTATCCATTAATACAACTTAAATCTTAAAAACTATGGCAGTAGGAACATCTGATAGCAAACATCCATCGGGACTGTATGTGCTATTTTTTACAGAAATGTGGGAGCGCTTCAGCTATTATGGCATGCGGGCACTCTTCGTTTTATTTATGACCAAAGCTTTATTATTTGATAAGGCACTAGGTTCTCAAATTTATGGCAGTTATACCGGATTGGTATACTTAACGCCTCTACTAGGCGGATATATGGCGGATCGTTATTGGGGAAACAGAAAATCAATTATAGTTGGCGGTGTACTTATGGCCATCGGACAAATGTTTATGTTTTTCGCAGGAACATTTTTTCAACAGGCAGACATCGCTACTCCATTGATGTTTACCGGACTTGGGTTTTTGATTTTGGGTAACGGATTTTTCAAGCCGAACATCTCTACGATGGTTGGCCAGCTCTATCCTCCGGGAGACAAAAGAGTGGATTCCGCTTTTACCATTTTCTACATGGGCATCAATTTAGGTGCATTTATCGCACCTCTTCTTTGTGGTTATTTGGGCGATACTGGAAATCCTGCAGATTACCGTTGGGGATTTTTAGTTGCTTGCATAGGCATGTGTTTGAGTTTGGTAGTATTTATTACGCTGAAAAATAAACATATCGTTACTCCAGATGGTGAGCAAATTGGAGAAAAGCCAAATTCAGCTCGGGAGGTTAATGTATCGGGAGAAAAAGTTCCTGTTAATTACAAGTCAATGGCCATCTGGGGTGGATTGTTCTTAGTACTAATGTTTGTTTTCCTAAATATGCTTGGAATGGATTTAGTGGGGTCTTTCATATTTTCACTAACCATTGCTGCTCCTGGATACATCATCACGGATCCTTCACTAAGTAAAATAGAGCGCCAACGCATTTGGGTAATTTATATCGCTGCATTTTTTGTAATTTTCTTTTGGGCAGCATTCGAACAGGCAGGGGCATCTCTGACTTATTTTGCAGAAGAGCAAACAGATAGAAGCTTTTTTGGCAAGAATATTCCTACATCCTATTTCCAATCTATTAATGCAGTAGCCATTGTTATCTTCGCTCCATTGTTTGTTTGGCTTTGGGGATGGATGGGAAAACGAAATTTAGAACCGGCGTCTCCTTTCAAACAGGCATTAGGTCTGTTTTTATTAGCTATTGGTTATTTAGTAATTGCATTTGGTGTAAAAGGATTAGATCCAAGCACCAAAGTAAGTATGGTATGGCTGGTAAGCTTGTACACGATACACACTTTTGGTGAATTGTGTTTGTCGCCAATTGGATTATCGATGGTAAATAAATTATCTCCCGTAAAATTGGCTTCTTTATTGATGGGCGTTTGGTTTTTATCAACTGCTGCTGCTAATAAATTTGCGGGTACTTTAAGCGCCTTGTATCCTGAAGAAGTAAAAATCGAAAAAGTGTTTTCAGCAAAAGCAAGCCCTGTAGCCATGAGCATTCTTAATAATGATACTCATAAAATACCAGATAATGTATGGACTGATTCTAAAGGAAGTTCTTCATTGAAATTGGCAACAGCCATTAAAAGTGCTGATACAGACAGCTTGTCTTCCTTAATGGTAGATTCTGTTAAAACCGCAACAGTATCTAATTATTATTTAAAAGTAATCAAGTCTGCTAATGGGAATTTTGACCACGCACTGATGTTGAATGACACTTTGCTTTTAACCCATGAATTGGTTGATGTGGTAACAACTATTGATGGCAAAAAAACTTCAGCTAAAGAAGAACGAGTTCAAACCTGGAATTTAAAACCGGTTAAACCAACGTTTATGTCAGTGAAGATTAATGATCTTTACGACTTCTTTATGTTGTTTGTATTTATGGCAGGCGCCGCTTCGATATTCTTGTTTTTATTGAGTGGCAAGTTATTAAAAATGATGAATGGCGTTAGGTAAACAATCGCCTTAATAACAATAAAAAAGCGACTCACTTCGAGTCGCTTTTTTATTAGAAGAGCTTTTTTTAGTTTTTATTTTTTAGCATCTGATAATACGAAAGCAAGCACCTTGCTCTTATCTTCTGTACTTAATCTTGCTTTAGGAGCCATTTCGTCAATAATTCTAACCCAACGTTTTTCATTAAATTCTGTAGGTGCGAAAAGTCTGTGGCATTTACCACAATTCTGGTCAAATAGCTGATGACCAGCTAAAATAGTAGCTTCACTAACTACTGACTTTGAAACTGTTGATGCTTCATTTGAAGCTGATGAAACAGGTGTATTTTTTGGAGCACAAGATATCATAAATGTTATGGCAAAAAAAACAAGGCTGCTACTTAGATAAATTCTTTTCATTTTTTGATTTTATAATTAAATAGATACAGCTCCAAAATACTTGTGTAATATTTGTGGTAAATTAATTCCGGAAGCTGTTTGATTGTTTTCTAATAATGCGGCCACAATTCTTGGCAAAGCTAATGATGATCCATTCAAAGAATGAAGCAGCTGAGTCTTCCCTGAATCATCCTTATGTCTGATTTTCATTCTGTTGGTTTGAAAGGTTTCAAAGTTACTCACTGAACTTACTTCAAGCCATTTCTGTTGTGCGGCACTGTACACTTCAAAGTCGTAAGTAAGTGCTGAAGTGAAGCCCATATCGCCACCGCATAAACGAAGGATGCGATAAGGAAGCTCGAGCAAATTGAGTAGTTTTTCAACATGCAACACCATCTCTTCCAGAATCTGGTAACTATGTTGAGGGTGAACCAATTGAATGATTTCCACTTTATCAAATTGATGCACCCGATTCAATCCTCTAACATCACTTCCAAAACTACCCGCTTCTCTTCTAAAACAAGGTGTGTAAGCCGTCATCTTTACCGGAATATCAGACTCCTTAATAATTTCATTGCTAAAAATATTTGTAACAGGAACTTCGGCAGTTGGAATTAAATACAATCCATCGGCAGTAATGTGATACATCTGTCCTTCTTTATCGGGAAGTTGTCCGGTGCCATAAGCAGTTGCCTCATTAACCATCAAAGGGGGCATATATTCTGTATATCCAGCATCGGTATTATAATCTAAAAAAAACTGTATCAATGACCTTTGCAATTTGGCGCCCTTGCCTTTATACAAAGGAAATCCGCTGCCTGCTAATTTTGCGCCGACTTCAAAATCAATCAAGTTATATTGCTTAATTAATTCCCAATGTGGCTGAGCATTTGATGACAAGGAGGGCATTTTACCACCTGCTCTTACCACTTGATTATCTTCAGCAGATTTACCTTTTGGAACACTTGAATGAGGTAAGTTGGGGAGCAATAAAATATGTTTATTAAAATCAGCTTCTAATTGATCTAATTCAGCAGCCTGTTCTGCCATGTCGTTTTTTAGTTTTACGACTTCTTGTTTTTTTGATTCCGCTGCATCTTTTTCTCCTTTAGACATCAGCATTCCGATTTCTTTAGCGATACCATTCATTGTAGCTTGAATCCCTTCTGAAGCTGTCTTTACTTTTCTCAGTTGGTCATCAATGGCTAAAATAGTATCAACAATTTCAATATTTGCATAATTTCGAGTAGCCAGTCTTTCTTTTACAAAATCCGGATTTTGACGAATAAAATTTACTTGTAACATCTATTTTTCAAGTTTTTAAAAATCAATAAGGCAACAAAGATAGTCGGGATTTGGTTATTACCTACATTTGCTGAATGGGAGAAATAGAAGAAGACCTACAGATAAGGTGGTTAAAGCTTAGGATCAAGTTGAAGGAAAGGTTTGGCATTAAGCCTGACATGAATGGCATTTTACTGATAGTTGGCGTTCAGGAATTAGGGCAAGGGCCTCAGGAATTCAGTAAAGAACAAAAACAAGATTTAATGCATATTGCTATCTGTACAGCACTGGTTCCAAGCGGTTATTACTCCTGCGATGGCCATGATGAAGAAGGTTGGCCGCATTTCACCCAGTTGAAAGCTTTACCTACTTTTGATTTATTTGAACAAGAAAATTTTTTAAAAGACCATATTTTGCTTTACTTTCAATCTCAAAATTTTATTTAAACCCCAATTAAAATGAAACTAAGAAGTATTTTATGCAGTGCTGCTTTGATAGCACTTTTTACCACTCAAGTAAATGGCCAGGGAAAAAAACCTGCTGCCGCTGTAAAGAACACCACGCCAAAGGCTCTTCCAGCAAAAATTTCAAAAGAAACTGCAGGAAACACCAAAGTGAAAATCACCACGGATATGGGCGTAATCGTGGTTAGATTATATGATTCTACACCAAAACACAGAGATAATTTTGTGAAACTTGTAAAAGAAAAATTTTACGATAGTCTAATGTTTCACCGCATCATCCAAGGTTTTATGGTGCAAGGCGGAGATCCAATGAGTAAAAATGCTGCTCCTGGCGCGATGCTTGGAATGGGCGGCGGTGATATGACCAGAATCCCTGCGGAATTCAATCGCAATCTTATTCACAAAAAAGGAGCATTGGCTGCTGCAAGAGATGGCAATCCTGAAAAAGCAAGTAGCGCATGTCAATTTTATATTGTACAAGGAAATCTAATGCCTGAAGAACAATTAAAAATGATGAGCCAGCAAAAAGGTTATGCCTACACACCAGAACAAATCAATAGCTATAAAACCAGTGGTGGTACACCTTTCCTTGATATGGATTATACTGTATTTGGTGAGATTGTAGCTGGAATGGAAGTTTTAGACAAAATAGCAGCAGCAGCAAAAGACCAGTCAGACAGACCAACAACAGATATAAGAATGAAAATGGAACTTATAAAATAAAGTATTCCAAAAGACCGTCTTTTTTCTGCTACATTGCATTTGAATTAACCCAAAAAATAACATAAAATGAATTTTCCCGCTCATTTAAAATATACCAAAGATCATGAATGGATTTTGGTAGAAGGAAATACTGCAACTATTGGTATTACTGACTTTGCGCAGCACGAGTTAGGTGACATTGTATTTATCGACATCAATACAACAGGAAAATCTTTAGCAGCAGAAGAAATCTTTGGAACCGTTGAAGCCGTTAAAACCGTGAGTGATTTGTTCCTGCCGGTGAAGGGTACTGTTACCGAAACAAACCCCGCATTAGAAGGGAATCCTGAATTAGTAAATAGCGACCCTTACGGTGAAGGATGGATGATTAAAATGACTATGGATAATGTCAAGGATGTCGATCAATTAATGAATGCTGAGGCTTATACTGCCTTAGTTGGATAATTTTTTAAATTGAAGCAGATTCCTTTAAAGAAATTTTTACCTGGCTCCCTTTGGTTTTTACTGGTGTTGGTGCTGATTTGCTTGCCTCAAGCAGATATTCCTGAGGTAGATGATTGGTTTCACAGGATTTATTTTGATAAATGGGTACACGCTGGCATGTTTGGGATATTGGCCTTTTTATTTATGTGGCCTTTCCAAAAAAGCGATTTACCCAATTTTAGAAAGAAGCAACTTTACCTAGTCATTGCTATTTTGACGTCATGTTGGGGATTTGCAACAGAATGCATCCAACGCTATGTTCCCGGTCGAAGCTACGATTTACTGGATTGGGTGGCCGATAGTTTTGGGGTAATCATCGTACTTATTTTTGCCAGAAAAAGGATGCTATAGATGTTGATGCTTCTACTTTCATGTTGAAGGAATAGAAAATTTGCCCTTTTGTCCGCATACGAGGTTCTAATTTTCACTATTTCAATGGCTTGTTTTCTACTTAATAACAACTTAACTTTGAAGAATGCTGAATACAGAAAATATGGAGTATAATACTACCAGAAATCATTTAATTATGAAAGAATATGGAAGACATATTCAAAAAATGGTAGAATACTTATTACAAATAGAGGATAAAGAAACCAGACAAAGAAATGCTTTTGCTGTTATTGAATTAATGGGATTTTTAAACCCTCATCTTAAAAATGTAGAAGATTTTCGTCATAAACTTTGGGACCATCTTTTTTTAATCAGCGATTTTTCTTTGGATGTGGAAAGCCCTTACCCCATTCCAACCAGAGAAACACTAAAAGCAAAACCTGAGATTTTAAGATACCCGAAAAGATATCCAAAATTCAATCATCTTGGAAAAAATATTGAATTGATCATTGATAAAGCTTTAAATGAACAAAACCCTGAAAAGAAACAAGGATTTGCAAATTCTATTGCTTACTACATGAAACTTACCTATAGCAATTGGCATAAAGAATTGGTTCATGATGATAATATTCAAAATGAATTAAG
>CALQJK010000064.1:0-9307 GCA_943330875.1 Chitinophaga pinensis | reverse complement strand
TTTGTCTGAAATTCATGATTGCGTATGGCAACATTAATTCGTTGCAGTTCCTGGTAAACAATTCTTCCTGCACCTAAATTAAGATGTCCAACTTCGCTATTTCCCATTTGGCCTTCCGGAAGGCCAACATCCTCTCCGCAAGTAACCAGCGTTGTATTTGGATATAATTTATACAATGAACTTACGAATGGCACATGTGCATTTTGTATCGCATCGCTTTTTTTATCAGCGCCAAGGCCCCATCCATCCATTATGATTAAAAGTATTTTTCTATTTTCCATTTGTTATTATAGTTTTTTTTCAATGGCAACTTGTTCTGCTCTGCGAATTCATTCTCAATCGGTTTTGAGAAATTTATGAGGTCTATTTTGAGCTGTAAAGCTAAATAATTGAATTTAAAAAGTTCGTAAAAGAAATATGTATCATAATCTTTTTAAGGTGGACGCATCAATTTTCATTGCAATCCTTAGCTTTGTGAACATTAAATAGCCATAAGAGACAGCCTCTTACCAATCGAGGATGAGTATTAAGGGTATAATATGGGGCAAGCGGAAAATAATAAAATACACACATGAATCAACAATTGCAACAATTAATAGTTAATGCATTCGCAGAAGACATTGGCGACGGCGATCATTCCACTTTATCTTGTATTGATAAGGATGCTAAAGGGAAAGCCGTACTTAAAATAAAAGAAGCTGGCGTTATTGCAGGAATTGCTGT
The DNA here is from genome assembly GCA_943330875.1 of Chitinophaga pinensis. Taxonomy (GTDB): domain Bacteria; phylum Bacteroidota; class Bacteroidia; order Chitinophagales; family Chitinophagaceae; genus Ferruginibacter; species Ferruginibacter pinensis_G. The sequence goes on along the minus strand of CALQJK010000064.1, from coordinate 8,584 downwards.
TGCTGAAACTATTTTTAAATGGGTAGAGCCCGGTTGCGAGTTTTTGCAACATAAAAAAGATGGAGAGTTTGTTCATGTTGGCGAAACTGCATTTGACATTACAGCAAGCATACACACCATATTAAAATGTGAAAGACTGGTGCTTAATACCATGCAAAGAATGAGCGGCATTGCAACATTAACCCGTCAGTATGTTGAAAAACTACATGGATACAAAACCCGTTTACTTGACACGAGAAAGACTACGCCTAATTTCAGATTACTGGAAAAAGAAGCGGTGAGCATTGGTGGAGGCCATAACCATCGATTTGGGCTTTATGATATGATCATGCTTAAAGACAATCATATCGATTATTGTGGGTCTATTGAAAAAGCGATTCTAATGGCACATCAATATTTATCAGACCAACATAAAAATTTAAAAATTGAAGTAGAGACAAGAAATCTGGAAGAAGTGAAACGAGTACTTGCTGTTGGAAAAATAGACAGAATCATGTTGGACAACTTTACTCCGGTTGACATTGTTTCGGCATTACAATTAATTAAGGGGAAGTATGAAACAGAAGCCAGTGGCGGCATTACCCTTGATAATGTTCAGGAATACGCCGCTACAGATATAGATTTCATTTCTTGTGGCGCCATCATTCATCAGGCAAAAAGTATTGATTTAAGTTTAAAGGCATCCATTATCTAAACTATCATCATTTGAAAAAGAAAAGCACTTCTTCTGGTATTGTTTATTCCACAGATCCCACATTTCATCCCATTGGAGAAAATGATGCGGATATAGAAACACTTTCTCCTGCACAACAAAAATTAAGCGTAAAACTGGAAACCAAGCACCGAGCTGGAAAAGCTGTTACACTTGTTGAAGGATTTATCGGCAAGGAATCAGATCGGGATGAGCTGTCTAAAAAGTTAAAGAATCATTGCGGTACTGGTGGATCATCAAAAGATGGAGAAATTCTTGTTCAGGGAGATCAAAGAGAAAAAGTGATGCAGTATCTTATAAAAAATGGATATTCTCTTACTAAAAAGCGTTAATTACTAAAGCTATTCCTGCTGTTTTTACAAATGGAAGAATAAAACCTCTTCTTACAACAATATATTTTGGTTAACTTTAAGAAATTTAAAAATATGGAATCTAAAATTTCAAATGGTATCAACATTAGCGTTGAAACATTTTATCAATCTGAGTTGAGCAATCCACTTGATAAGCAATTCATGTTTGCCTATAAAATTACTATTGAAAACAATAACGATTTTCCTGTGAAATTATTAAGCAGGTACTGGAAGATATTCGATAGTAATGGGACTTTCAGAGAAGTAGAAGGGGAGGGCGTTGTGGGTGTTCAGCCGTTGATTTTCCCACAGCAAGCCTATCAATACATAAGCGGATGTGATTTACAAACAGAGGTTGGTAAAATGCATGGCAAGTATATTTTAGAAAATCTCAACACTAAAAAACAATTCGAAGTGATCATCCCAACTTTTATTCTTGAAACTCCTTTCAAATTGAATTAATTCAACAAAGCAGATTTTTTAAATACAATTTTATCCATTCCAATTACAATATCAATGTCCAAATTAATCTTCAATAATACCAATAATCAATTTTATCAAAATTTAAAACAAAGTGTTGACGATTATTTTAAACAAAAAAAAATAGCCAAGACCGGTAATATCGAGCTTTATCTCAAAACCTTTTTACTTCTTGGGTCGGCTGTTTCTATTTACATCGCATTGATGTTCTTTAATATCAATGTTGCATTAGCCATAGTTTTAGCTGGTGTGTTTGGTTATTTGTCAGCTTGTATCGGTTTTAGTGTAATGCACGATGCGAATCACGGGAGTTACAGTAAGTCGGAACTTTTAAATGATTTTATAGGTTTAATTGGCTCAAACGGACTTGGTGCTAATGCTTTTTTCTGGAAACAAAAACACAATATCATTCATCATACTTATACTAACGTTGATGGCATAGACGATGATATTGCAAAAAGCCCTATTATCCGTCAATGTGACACACAGAAATGGGTGCCAATGCATCGCATACAGCATTTGTATCTTCCTTTTGTATATTCCTTGTCTTCTATTTTTTGGATTTTCTTCATGGATTTTACCAAGTACTTCAAAAGAAAAATCTACACCACTGAAGCATGGAAAATGACTGTTAAAAACCACCTTGTTTTCTGGGCTACTAAAATATATTACCTCACCTTTTTCATAATCATTCCCATAATAGTTTGGGGATGGCTCGGATGGCTGATTGGTTTTTTTGTAATGAATGCAGTTATGGGAACAACACTTTCATTTGTTTTTCAATTGGCGCATGTTGTAGAAAATACTGAATTTGAACATATTCCACTTGATACAACCAAACATATAGAAACTGCATGGGCCGAACACCAGGTTAAGACCACTTCAAATTTTGCTATGAAAAATAAAATAATTTCCTGGTTTGTGGGCGGATTGAATTTTCAAATTGAACATCATTTATTTCCTAAAGTCAGCCATGTTCATTATCCAGCAATCAGTAAAATTGTAGAAGAAAAGTGTAAAGAATTTAATTTGCCTTATAATCATTATCCAACTTTATTTAAGGCCGTGGCGTCTCATTTTAGAGTAATGAAGCAGTTGGGAAAAAAACCAGCTGATTTGGGCGTTGCAGCTTAATGTATTTAAGGCTTGTATTTTGCTTTTTCTAAAATCGTTTCTGGATTTGTTGACATCAATTCTATTAAGCTAACTGTTGCATTTTTACCCATGTATTTTTTTACAATCTGCCAGCCTACAAAAGCTCCAATATTACCCGGTGACTCCTCTCCCAACTCCTGTGTTTTCGGACTTTCCCCTATGTAGTTTTTAATCAAATTATTATCGATCGTTTGCAATAAATCATTTTGAATAAATAACTCCCAGATATTAGCTTCGTGCTTATAACAGTTTTTTAATTGCGTATCTGTGTATCCTATCAAAAGATGAGGAGCTGCGTCTGGTAGTAATTTACTGAGTAGGAACAATCGCTTCCCTTTTTCAATCATTTGTGTGGCAAGAGTTGCATCATCTTTTTTCTCCGGATACATGTCTAAAACTAAATTAGACATACAATTCACACTTATGGTATTGGGTTCGAATCTGTTTGTGATATAATCAGGATATGTTTCGTGAAGCCATGAAGAATTATAGAAGGAAGCTTTTGCTCCAAGGTGATGTTGTAAACCAATGACAAAAGCATCGTCTGTTAGAATATCTCCATAACCATCAAGCGGTCCGATGTAGGTAACGATTTGTTGTGGAGTATGATAATTTGGAAAGTAATATTTCAAATATTGTAATCCCTTTTTTATTTCGTTTTCATAAAAAGTAAAATCTGAAAATATTTTTTCAGCAGTGTCGTAAATATTTTTATATGATGCAATAAATCCATTTACATATTCCTTCGTAGTATCAGCACCCCATTTTGTATCAGCATTTAAAATAGTGCTAAGGAAATTTGGTCCAAATGCCGGATAGTGACTTAACACTTGAGAAAGTTGCTGCTGAAATTGATTGCTGTCTATAGCGAAAAGCTCTTTTTCAAACCTTTTGGTACTGATGTTTATGCTTATCTTAGATACATCAGGGTTATTACTGTTATTACAAGAAAAAAAAAGGAGTACGATCCCCAAACTTATTACTAAACGCATACAAATGATTTATCTTTACAACTGGATTTTTTCAATCAATTAAGTAAAGGTAAACCAAAGTAGTTTATTGTAATTCAGTTTACAATTATTGCAACACAAATGAAAATATTTCTGGCTCAACAAAATTATCATATCGGTAATTTTGAAAGCAACACATTAAAGATTATTCAGGCGATACAAGAAGCTAAGTCAAAGCGTGGCGATTTGATTGTATTTAGTGAACTCTGCATTTGCGGATATCCCCCAAGAGATTTCTTATACTTTAATGATTTTATTGAAAAATCTCTTCAAAGTATTGAGCGTATTAAAAAAGAGGCCAGTGGAATTGCCGTATTGATTGGAGCTCCTCAAAAGAATACCTCATCGAAAGGGAAAGGGTTGTACAATGCTGCCTATTTTTTAGCTGATGGTGATGTTCAACAAATTATTCATAAAACTTGTCTTCCAACTTATGATGTATTTGATGAAAACAGATATTTTGAACCGGCATCAAGCTGGAATGTCATAGACTATAAAGGCAAAAAAATTGCAGTAACAATTTGTGAAGATATTTGGAATTTAGGTCTTCATCCTTTGTACAATATTTGTCCAATGGATCAGTTGAAAAATCAACATCCCGATGTGATGATTAATTTGTCGGCATCTCCATTTGATTATACCCATGTTGAAGACAGGTTGGCGGTAATCAAGTCCAATGTCAATAAATACAAGATCCCACTTTTTTATTGCAATGCCATTGGAAGTCAAACAGAAATTGTGTTTGATGGCAATTCTTTAGTTTTTGATAAACATGCTAATCTCTGTGGAAAATTAAAATCTTTTGAAGAAGATCTACAGTCATTTACATTAACAAAGGATGGGCTGATTGAAGAAGGGATACTAGAATCGACCTCAAACATTTCAGCAGCAGAACTGAATCCAGAAAAAATAAATCCAAGTTTGAATATTGAAAGTGTATACAATGCATTGGTGTTAGGCATAAAAGATTATTTCCATAAAATGGGTTTTACAAAAGCAATTATTGGAAGCAGTGGTGGAATCGACAGCGCTGTAACACTTGCGCTTGCTGTAGATGCATTAGGGAAAGAAAATGTGATGGCCGTGTTGATGCCTTCTCCTTATTCCAGTAATCATTCTGTTGATGATGCTGTAGCATTAAGCGAAAACTTGCAAAATCAAAATCAAATCATTCCGATCAAAAATATAAATGATGCTTTCCTGAAAGAATTAGAGGGATTATTTGCAGGCACATCATTTGGAATTGCGGAGGAAAATTTACAGAGCAGAACAAGAGGAAATTTGTTGATGGCCATTGCAAACAAATTCGGATATATTTTATTGAATACCTCCAACAAGAGCGAACTAGCCACAGGCTACGGAACATTATATGGGGATATGGCCGGCGGATTAGGCGTTCTAGGAGATTGCTACAAAATGCAAGTGTATGAACTCGCTAAGTTTATCAATAGAAATAACATAGTTATCCCAATCAATATTATTACAAAAGAACCCAGTGCTGAATTAAGGCCTGATCAAAAAGACAGCGATAGTTTACCTGAGTACGCTATTTTGGATGATATCCTTTATCAATATATAGAGCAAACAAAAGGTCCTGACGAAATTAAAGCGATGGATTTTCAACATGATTTAGTGGACAATATTTTGAAAATGGTGAACAAGAATGAATACAAACGAAATCAATTTTGCCCAATTATTCGCATCTCCCCAAAAGCTTTTGGAGTAGGAAGAAGAATGCCAATAGTTGGGAAATATCTTTCTTAAATTTACACATGCAGGTAACAGTTTATAAATCTACGGGTAGTTGGTATATCGTTAAAAATGAAACGGGCGATACTTTTAAAGCGCGCATAAAAGGCAAGTTTAAAATTGAAAATATCACCTCAACTAATCCGATCGCTGTTGGAGATATTGTAAATATAGAAAATGAGGAAGATGCTGAAAGTATTGTCATTACTGAGATATTTAAACGTCATAATTACATCAACAGGGTTTCTCCGCACAATAAAAATCAACATCATATTGTTGCTTCCAATCTTGACCAGTCGCTTTTGTTTGCAACGATAAAAGATCCAAAAACTTCATTGGGCTTTATAGATCGTTTTCTAATTACTGCAGAAGCCTATCATGTACCGGCGATAATTGTATTCAATAAAATTGATCTTTTATCAGAAAAAGATCTGGTACATTTGGAAACAATCAAAAAAATGTATGAAGACATTGGGTATGTTGTGAAAGCCATTAGCCTGGAGCATCAAAAAGGGTTGACGGAAATAAATGAGTTACTTCAACATAAAACCACGTTACTTTCCGGACATTCTGGAGTGGGGAAATCCACCTTTATAAATCATTTATTCCCTGATTTTAAGTTAAAAACACAGGACGTCAGCAGTTGGAGTGGAAAAGGATTACATACCACAACATTTGCAGAGATGTTTGATTTGCCAATAGGCGGCAGAGTTATTGATACGCCAGGAATTAGAGAATTGGGTTTAGTAGATATTGAAAAAGAGGAGCTTTCTCAATATTATCCAGAAATGCGGGCTTTAATAAATACTTGTCAGTTCAATAATTGTGTGCACATTAATGAGCCTGGATGTGCTGTTAAAAAGGCGGTTAATGATGGCAGCATTTGTACAGAAAGATATTATAGCTATCTTAATATTCTTGAGACAATAGAACGTAAGTCGTATTGAAAATAGAAATTAATAAAAACTCTTTCTCCCTTTATATTTTGATTTATTGCTTGCTTTTATCGCTTTGGGATCTCCTGCTGCAATTTTCTCTGCACCAATAGCAGCGCCACTTGTAGGGCATCCTGTTTTTTGACTTCTTTTAAAAAGAGAACAACTGTTTAATAACAATAAGAAGGATAATCCAATGCCTATTTTTTTCATATGCCGAAGTTAATAATTCTTTTTATTTAAACCCGCATTTTGCAGTTGGAATCGTAGTGAGAGGGAAAAAGGCAAAAAAGACGAGTGGTTGAGCCGATTTTTTGGTCGAAAACATAGTAAACTATGATAAGATCAAAAAATCAAGCAAACGCTTGTCTTTGCAGCATTTTTTTCTTGTAATAGATTTCAACTGCAAATTCTGGGTTAAAATAAGTAAAACATCAAAGATCTTTAAACCAGCCACTATATTTAACATAGTTGTCTGCGATTCGATTGATTTCTCCATGGATAAGCTCCTCACTGATGTCTTTTACTTTTTTCGCTGGAACACCTGCATAAATGGATCCGGATTCAATAATGGTATTTTCTAAAACAACTGCCCCCGCTGCTACAATACTATTGCTTCCCACCACAACATTATCCATTACAATTGCACCCATTCCTATTAGTACATTCTCGTGAATATGACAACCATGAACGATAGCATTATGCCCAATACTAACGTTACTTTCAATAATTGTTTTTGTCTTTTGATAAGTACAATGAATAACAGCACCATCCTGTATATTTACTTTGTTGCCCATAACAATACTATTCACATCTCCACGAATAACTGCATTAAACCATACGCTGCATTCATTTCCCATGACAACATCTCCCACAATAGTTGCGTTTGGTGCTACAAAACAATTGTCGCCCATTTGAGGACTCACGCCGTTTACAGGATAAATAAAGGCCATAAAAAATATTTTAGTAGTGAAAGTATAATTAATAAAACAGTCATTTATTGATATTGCATCAATACTATAACTTGCATAAAAATACAATAAAGCAGTATTTCAAAACGAAAGATATTTTTACAGTATAATTTATGAACAACAGACAACTTTTTTTACAACATGTAGGACAAACATCAGCAGCACCTTTGTGTTTGAATATTATAAAAGCAGCAGGCAGTAAAATGTGGGATGCGAATGGTAAGGAATACATCGATTTAATTGCAGGAATTAGTGTGTGTAATATCGGACATCGTCATCCCAGAGTCATTGAAGCTATTAAAAAGCAGGTCGACGATTATTTGCATATTATGGTTTATGGTGAATTTGTTGAAAATCCTCAGGTGCATTATGCAGCTCTTCTTGCAACACATTTACCACAGCATTTAAATTCAGTTTTTTTTACAGCAAGTGGAAGTGAAGCTACAGAGGGTGCGATGAAATTGGCGAAACGCTATACTGGGCGTACACAAATGGTCTCTTTCAAAAATTCTTATCATGGAAGTACGCAAGGTGCGCTAAGCGTTATGGGCAGCGAATATTGGCAACAGGCATTTCGTCCTTTATTACCAGGAATTACGCAATTGAATTATAATGAAACAGCAGAATTGGATTGTATTACCAATGAAACGGCCTGTGTGATTGCAGAAACTATTCAGGCAGAAGTAGGGGTAAATAAGCCGCATAAGGACTGGATCAAATCATTGAGAAAAAAGTGTGATGAAACCGGCGCATTATTAATTCTTGATGAGATACAATGTGGCTTTGGCAGAAATGGAACCCTTTGGGCATTTGAACAATTTGATATCACTCCTGATATTTTGTTGCTGGGTAAAGCGCTGGGTGGAGGAATGCCTTTAGGTGCATTTATTTCTGATAAAAAAATAATGGATTCCTTTACCAACAATCCTGTATTAGGGCATATCAATACTTTTGGAGGGCATCCTGTTTCATGTGCTGCCGGCATGGTTGGAATGGAAGTTTTGCTCGAAGAAAAAATTATTGACCATGTGGAATCTAAGAGAAAATTGTTTTTATCATCATTGATTCACCCTTTAATTAAAAATATTAATAGTGTGGGATTAATGATTGCCGTTGAATTTGATAGTTTTGAAACAAATAAAAAAGTAATAGACCTGCTGATTGAAAAAGGCGTTTTCACAGATTGGTTCTTATTTGCACCTCATGCATTGAGAATTGCTCC
>CALQJK010000063.1:0-9371 GCA_943330875.1 Chitinophaga pinensis | reverse complement strand
CCCAACATTGGCACCGTTAATAATAAAGAGGTTGTTTGTTGGAGAAGAAGCAAGAAAAAAGAAGAAAATACAAAATGACAAAATGGGCATTTTTCGAAAACGCCATATTGCGAATACTAATAAGGATGCATAAATCAGTAATCCTGCCCAAGCCGACAAACTTGACCATGTTACGATAGGGATTTGGTTATAGGAATAATCCCAGCTTAATGGCCATGGTATAAATATTAGTTTGATATAGTAAAATAAAATTTGCGATTTAGTGGCTGTTATTTCAGCAAATCCTTTTGTTCTATATAAAATATTGTCGAGCATTGGATCGATAATATTTGTAGGAGCTGTTCCAATTGCTTTATATCTCATGAGCATAAAAACTGCAGCTACAATAGCTAGAGCAATAAAATATTTCAGGGCGATTTTAATGTCGTTCTTGATAAGCATGTAATATGCCAATGGAATAATCAGCAAGAATGCAATGGCACTTTCTTTAGATAAAATCGCCATGAAAAACAAAAAAGTTCCCATTGCAAAAGACAAAAGGGAAACATCCTTCTTCTCCTTTTGAGGAATGAAAAACAATAGCGCAGAAAATCCGAAGAATGCAGCAAGCAGTTCGTCAGCACTTTTAACGCTTGCCACTACTTCCGTGTGGATAGGATGCGCGATGTATAATAGGATGATGAACATCAAGATGAACTTGTTCCATGAAGGGAAGAGTTTTTTTAGTAAAGTAAATAATACAAAGCTGAGTAAAATGTACATCAACACATTTACTAAATGTGCCGCTGAAGGGGAATTGTCAAAAAAGATTTTTTGCACGGTGAAAAATAAAAGGGTTGCAGGTCTGTATGGTTGCGTTCCCGTGGTGCCATCAAATTGGTTTAAGCTCCCATAGCGGAATATTTCTCCTATTCCTTCGATGCCCTTTTGCACAGATTTGTGTTTTACATAAAACAAGTCATCGTCGAGTGTAAACTCATAATTGACGGTGCTTCCGTATAGTAATACAATCAATACAATAAATACGAGATAAATCAGGATGTTGTTTTCCTTTGCAGGAGTAACTGTTTTTTGAGAGATGGGCTTCTGTACCAAAGGGGTTTTCTTACTCATGGTAGAATATTTTTTCAAAAATACAATAAGATTTCAAAGGAACATTTTCTGATTAATGGGGAAACAGTTTGGCTGAACATTTTTTTAAGTCAAAATTCAATAACTCATTCTCCCTATTCAACTTTAGATTCTTCGTCATTTTTTTTGTTAATACAAATCAGTTTGGTATATATTTTTTATTTGTTCCTTCGAGACCATTGGGTGTAGCATTGATTTATCTAAAAACAAACACATCTTTTTATCTCCTAATTTTTTAAAATAACTTTTAATTTAAAACTGTAGCAAAATGAAATTCCTTATAAAAATATTATTGTTTGATAAGTGGTTTGCTATGATTACTGTATTAGCTCTTTATGTAGGTGCTGCTTTTTTGGTTTTAGTAGGGGTAACAAATTTAGTATTCTATATTGTTGAGTATACAAAATATTTGTTTGCTGATTTATCAAATTCAGAAGGGACAGTGAGGGATGCAGTGGTTTTATCAGCCAATTTCATTTCCATTATAGATACCTATCTGTTAGCCATAGTTTTTTATATTTTAGCCATTGGCTTGTATAAATTACTCATAGGTCCAATACAGACATTCACTTGGTTGAAAATTGATAATCTGGATGATTTGAAGGAAAAGATTTCGAAAACTATTGTGTTATTTCTTGCGGGAACTTTTTTAAGAATACTTACCCAGTGGAAGGATGCTACTCATGTTTTATATGTCGGAATCGCTATATCGCTTGTATCAGCTACACTTGTTTATTATAACAAAACGCTGAAGTCTAATGGGAATAATGATCTTTAAAAAGTAAAACTGCTAAGATTTCTATAAATTAAATCTTAGCAGTTTATTTGAATTACATTTCTGAAAAAAACTTATGAAAGTAGGGGATGGTTTCAATCCCTTTATAATAATTAGCTACATCATATTTCTCATTTGGGCTATGAAGATTATCGCTGTCTAATCCAAATCCCATGAATACGATTTTTATTCCCAATTCTTTTTCAAATAAGGAGCAAATAGGGATGCTTCCACCTCCACGAACTGGTATTGGTGTTTTTCCAAATGTAGCTTCCATTGCCATTGATGCTGCCTTGTAGGCATTGCTGTCGATGGGTGTCATATATGGCTCGCCACCATGGTGTAGTGAAGCTTTAACGGTAACGAATGGGGGAGCAATTTTAATAAGATGATTGATGAGTAATTCAGTCATCTTCTCTGATATTTGATTAGGGACTAATCTGGCTGAAATTTTTGCAAATGCTTTTGATGGCAAAACGGTTTTAGCGCCTTCGCCAATATAGCCGCCCCAAATTCCATTCAATTCCAGTGTTGGTCTAATGCCTGTTCTTTCATTTGTAGTAAATCCTTTTTCTCCCCATAATTCTTTAACGCCTAAATCTGCTGCGTATTCTTTTTCATTGAAAGGTGCTTTTGCCATTAATGTTCTTTCTTCAGGAGTGGCCACTACAACATCATCGTAAAAACCTGGAATCGTAATGTGATTATTTTCATCATGAAGAGTGGCAATCATTTTTGCCAAAATGGTAATCGGATTAGCTACGGCACCACCATATACACCACTATGTAAATCGCGATTAGGTCCTGTAACTTCCACTTCAATATAACTTAATCCACGAACGCCGATATCAATACTTGGAGTGTCTAAGCTGATCATTGCACTATCACTGATAAGAACGCAATCTGCTTTTAATAATTCTTTGTTTTCAGCAACAAATTTTCCAAGGTTAGGAGAGCCTACTTCTTCTTCACCTTCGATACAAAATTTTACATTGCAGCTAAGCGTTCCCGTTTGTACCATAGTTTCGAAAGCTTTTACATGCATATACACTTGTCCTTTATCGTCGCAACTTCCTCTTGCATAAATTTTCCCATCTACTATTGTAGGGTCAAATGGATCATGTTTCCATAATTCCAATGGCTCTGCAGGTTGAACATCATAATGACCATAAACTAAAACGGTGGGTTTTGTTGGATCAATCATTTTTTCTCCATAAACAATCGGGTGTCCTATAGTTGAATAAATTTCCACTTTGTCGGCACCAGCTTCGAGGAGTCTTTGCTTAATCGCATCAGCACAACGAATCATATCATCTTTATGTTCCTTTTTTGCACTTACGCTGGGTATTCTAAGTAATTCAAAAAGTTCACTTAAAAACCTGTCTTTGTTTTTTTCCTGGTAATCTTTCCAAACTTGCATTTTGATTTATTTTTTTTGATAAAAAATTAGTGTTACAAATGTATGTATTTGCAATAGATAATCTGATCGATCAGGTATAAAAAGAAAAAACATCCAATTTCTTGAATGTTTTTTCTTTTTATGGGTAATGTAACTAATTAAGCTCCTAGGAATCCTCTAAGTAAATGACTTTGGGATGTTTCCCTTAATTTCATAATAGCCTTATCCTTTATTTGTCTCACTCTTTCTCTAGTGAGGTTATATCTTTCTCCAAGATCTTCTAAGCTAATAGGATGATCCACTCCAATTCCAAAAAAGTAGACGACCACTTCTCTTTGTCTTGGGGATAATGTTTTGAGCGATCTTTCGATTTCAATATTTAATGAATCATTATTTACAAGTTTATTATCAGTATTGATGGCGTTAACGTTTTCGAGCAAGTCCATTAATGTACCATCTTCACCTTCTGAAATAGGCTGGTCAACACTTATATGTTTCCCTCCTACACTCATTACCGCTGATACTTCTTCTGCTGGTATATCCAGGTATAGGGCTATTTCTTCTGACGTCGGAGGGCGTTCAAACTCTTGTTCTAATTGCGAAAAGGCTTTTCCTACTCTGCTGCTTAATCCTACTTTATTTAAGGGAAGTCTTACAATTCTTGATTGCTCTGCTAGTGCTTGTAATATACTTTGTCTGATCCACCAAACTGCATAAGAAATAAATTTGAAGCCTTTGGTTTCATCAAAACGCTGGGCTGCTTTTATTAAGCCAAAGTTTCCTTCATTTATTAAATCTGATAATGTTAAACCTTGGTTTTGGTATTGCTTTGCTACAGAAACAACAAATCTCAGATTGGCTTTTGTAAGTCGATCCAAGGCTTCTTGATCACCTTTTCGAATGAGTTCTGCTAATCTGGCTTCTTCTTCCGGCCTAATGAGTTCAACTTTTCCGATTTCCTGTAGATATTTTTCAAGACTATCACTTTCGCGATTAGTAATTGATTTGGAGATTTTGAGTTGACGCATGGTTTATTAGGGTTGGTTAAAAAAATGCCGATACCTTATACATAACGAATATTATTGCTTTTATTGTATAAGATTTAAAAATATTTTTTTTAAGTCGGGAAGGTTTTGAAGTGGATTACTATAGAATTCAATAATAAATGAAATAAAAGTCAAAAAAAGTCAAGTATTTATTTTGTTACGTCGATTAATTTTCTATTATTGCAAGAATATAGGAAATCAATAAATTAGAAAATGAGTAAAAAGCAATTATATACATTAGAATACCCTGTCAGATGCTCTCCAAGTATTTTATTTGAATTTTTAAGTAATCCTACCGCTATGCAAGAATGGTTTGCTGATAAAGTAGATGAACGTGATGGGGTCTATACTTTTTCATGGAATGATTCAGAAGAAAAAGCCGTATTGCTTGAAAAAGAGCAAGACAAGTTTATACGTTTTCGTTGGAACCATATGGCGAAGGATGAATATTTCGAATTTAGCATAGATAGATCAGAGGTTACCAACCAGACGATATTAATTATCAAAGATTTCGCTGATAAGAAAGATATAAAAGATCAAAGTCAATTATGGGAATATCAGGTGAAAGATCTCTTCCATCGTTTGGGGTCATAAAATCCGCTCTATACTTAACTCTTCCTGCTAGTTTTATTGTCAATAATAATAGGTTGTACTCTTTATTTTATTGTTATTTACCCAACACTGTCCATTCTGTTTTTTAATATTTTTCTTTATACCATACTTTCAGTTGTTTGGACTGATTATAATGAGTTATTTTTGTTTTGTTAGTCATCTCATTACAAATGATTAATTTAAACATTGTCTGCAGTAAATTAAACCATGGTGAAAAAAATAGACAAGCTTATTCTCAAATCATTTATTGGGCCATTTATCATTACTTTTTTCATAGCGTTTTTTGTATTAATGATGCAAAGTTTATGGAAGTATTTGGATGATCTTGTAGGGAAAGGGCTGGATTTTTTTACTATCGGTCAATTTCTTTGGTATGCCAGTGCGTCTTTACTCATGTTAGCCATGCCAATTGCGATTTTAATTTCTTCCATAATGACGTTTGGGAATTTAGCGGAGAGTTTTGAATTGGTGGCAATCAAGTCTTCAGGAATTTCTCTGTTAAGATTTATGCGTCCAATAATGTGGGTTGCCATTTTGTTATGCGGGGTTACTTTTCTGTTTGCTAATTATGTTATCCCTTATGCCAATTTAAAATTCGTTACGTTGTATAGTGATATTTATGTAAAGAAGCCGGCTTTTGATTTGAAAGAAGGGGTGTTCTTTACGCATATTCCCAATTATGCCATTAAAGTGGGGAAGAAAGATGACGATGGAAAAACGATTCGTAATGTTATTATTTATGAACAGAATAATGTGTTGCAAGACAACTGCATCATTGCTGAAAAGGGTATTATGAATATTTCAGCTGATCAAAATTATTTGGAGTTTAATCTAGAAAATGGGTATCGATATCAGGAGAAAGGAAATTTCATGGATACCTCTACAGAGTTTACCAGACTTGGCTTTCAGCATTTTAAAAAGTTGTTTGATTTAAGTGTATTGCAAAAGCAACAAACAAATGACAGCATCTTTAGGAATAATTATAAAATGTTAAGTGCCCGTCAACTCAGCAAAAACATAGATTCTTTAGAAAGAGATAGATCGGGAGTGCTGAAGAAAATATCCAGTCAAATAGCTGCAATTTTTCATTACAGTAAAATTCCTGAAAGCGTATGGAAAAAAGCAAGTGCGCAACCCCTTACTAAAACGTCGGGTAATATCATTCCGGACTCCGTGCTTCCTTTTATAAATTCGCTGGCATTGAATAAGATGAGTGAAGTAAGAGCTGTGTTGCAACAAAACATGCAGGAACGAAAATTAAAAGATGAGGATATTAATTTTCATAAAATAGAATGGCATAGAAAATACTCCTTGTCGTTAGCCTGTCTGATCTTATTTTTTATTGGCGCACCATTGGGAGCCATCATAAAAAAAGGGGGTTTAGGAATGCCGCTTGTAACTGCAATTGTTTTCTTTCTCTTATTTCATTTACTCAATATGTTTGGCGAAAAGTTTTCCAAGCAAATGATGGTAACTCCTTCCTTTGGCATGTGGCTTGCTATTATAGGGTTGACCCCGATAGGAATATTTTTAACATATAAGGCGATGCATGATTCTCAATTGTTCAATAAGGAAGCATACATTCGTTTCTTTGTAAAAATAAAGATGGTATTCAAATAAAAATTTCAATCTCATGGAGAGTAAAAATAAAAATAGCAGAAGAAAATTCTTAAAATATGGATTGGCAACTACGGCAATGGTGGCTGTTGGGCTGGAAGGGGTTTCCAGTTTGTTTGCCTCAAATCGTAATTCAAAGAGTTCATTCAAAACTGATTTGAACACAGGCTTTGATCAAAAACCACTCCCATATAAATATGACGATTTAGAAGATTGTATTGATGCCATGACGATGGAGATTCATTATTCCAGACATGCCGCAGCGTATGTAAAAAACTTAAATGATGCAGCGAAAGCAGAAGCTGTAGATAGGAGTCAATCGGTAGATAAATTACTGGGAAGCATTTCTACCTATTCTATGAAGCTCAGAAATAATGCTGGTGGTCATTACAATCATGAAATGTTCTGGCAGTGTATGCGCCCAAAGCTGGAAAATAATAAACCATCTGGAAAATTACTTACTGAAATAGAAAGTCAATTTGGAGGCTTTGACAATTTTAAAAAACAATTTACTGACGCAGGAAAAAATAGATTTGGAAGTGGCTGGGCTTGGATGTGCAAAGACCATTCAGGCAAACTGGTTATTGGTAGTACCGCTAATCAGGATAATCCGTTGATGGATATTAGTACGATTGATATTACAGGCTATCCTTTATTAGGACTCGATGTTTGGGAGCATGCTTATTATTTAAAATATCAAAATAAGAGAGCTGATTATATTGAAAAATGGTGGTCGCTGGTGAATTGGGAATATGTTGAAAAAAGATTCCACTCATAATTTATACTTACTGTAAACTTTAAAATATGGAAAAGAAAGCATCTGAATCCTTAGTAGTTATGACCGAATTGGTTTTACCTAATGACACGAATAACTTTGGAAATTTAATGGGAGGCCGATTAATGTACTGGATGGATATTGCGGCAGCGTTAGCGGCTATGAAACATTGTGCGGCACCGGTAGTAACTGCTTCTGTAGATAATATTTCCTTTGAAAATCCGATAAAGATTGGCAATGTAGTACATATAGAAGCTAAAGTGACAAGGGCATTTAATAGCAGTATGGAAGTGCATTTGAATGTTTGGGGCGAAGATGCGATTCAGCAATATAAATACAAGAGTAATGAGGCGTATTATACTTTTGTGGCATTGGATCCTAATGGAAAGCCAAGGCCTGTTAACCAGCTTGTTCCTGAAACAACTGATGAGATTCGTTTATTTGAAGGCGCATTAAGAAGGAGACAATTGCGATTGATTTTAGGGGGCAAACTTAAACCTGAAGACGCGCCTGAATTAAAAGCACTTTTTGTAAGTTAGATAGTTTCACTTTTCCATTTTTGCGATATACTTGTGATAGGATTTAATTGTACATTTGTCGCCATTAATAATTGCTTGCTTTAACGTTACCAGATTAATGAGTAGTCAACATTCACATAATATTTCATTCGATAATACTGAATATGCATTTGCATATAAGCCCAATAAAGAATTAAAGAAAGCTCATTTTCTTTTTTCAGCAATGGGAAAACCTTTTTTGATAAAATTTGGTTTAACTTTTATGCCATTGGCTATCAAGTGGAGAATTCCTTTTATAAAATCAATTATTAGGGATACTATTTTCAGTCAGTTTGTTGGCGGTGAAACTTTAGAAGAGACAAAGCCAGTAGTGGACAAGCTTGAAAAATATGGGGTGAATGTTATCTTGGATTATGGTGTTGAAGGCGGAGTAGGGGAAGCAGCATTTGATGAATCAGCGCATCAGTTTTTAAAAGTTATTGAATATGCATCAAAGCAACAAAATATTCCTTTTATCAGCATTAAGATAACGGGTGTCTCACGGTTTGGGTTACTCGAAAAAATAGATGCTTTCATGTTGTCCGAAAATAGTACTGGTATTTTTGAACGATATGATCAGGCCATAAAAAAATTGGATGAGCAGGAACAAGAAGAATGGAGTAGAGTATTAGACAGGGTTATGAAGATTGGTAAAGCTGCTTTTGAAAGTAATGTGGCTCTTTTAGTAGACGCAGAAGAATCATGGATTCAGGAGCCGGTAGATGCACTTACCTTTAAAATGATGCAGTCTTTTAATTCAAAAAGCTGTATTATTTACAACACCTATCAATTGTATCGTCACGACAGACTTGATTTTTTGACATATAGTTTTTCGCTGGCCCAACAGCATCATTTTATTCTTGGGGCAAAGCTTGTGAGAGGGGCTTATATGGAAAAGGAGCGAAACAGAGCTTTGAGTAATGGTTATAGGTCCCCCATACAAGCTACAAAAGAAAACACTGATAAAGATTATGATGATGCATTAGCATTTTGTATTTCAAATATTAACAAGATCGCATTGATAGTTGCTTCTCACAATGAAGAAAGCAGTTTGTATGCAGTACAATTGTTATCAGAAAAAAACATTCCATCTAATCATCCACATGTTCATTACTCGCAATTATTCGGCATGAGTGATAACATTACTTTTAATTTGGCCAAGTCTGGTTGCAGCGTTAGCAAGTACCTTCCTTTTGGTCCGATAAAAGATGTCGTTCCCTATTTAATGAGAAGAGCTCAGGAAAACAGTTCAGTTGCAGGTCAAACTGGAAGAGAATTGGGGTTGATTAAAAAAGAGTTGAACAGAAGAAGGGCTTGTTAAAAATGGCGGCTAACGATTTTCCAACTCAATAATTTCACAATCTTTGATATTGTCTTTATCAATCACAAACTTTACTATCGTTCTTACTTTGTGCCAGCCTTGTTTCCCTGCTGCGCCTGGGTTGATATGCAGACATTG
>CALQJK010000062.1:0-9456 GCA_943330875.1 Chitinophaga pinensis | reverse complement strand
TTTTGTTGATATTTTACAAGAGCCAATTAAGCAATAATCAAATTCAAAAATGAGGTTAAGAAAAAATACATTAAGAGATATGCATTCCGAGGTAGATACTGGACCTTTGAATGACATTCTTTTTATTTTGTTGATGTTCTTTTTGATGGTGTCTACTTTAGCCAATCCTAATGTCATCAAAATGAGTGTTCCCAATTCCAAGAGCGATACCAAGCAGAAGCAAAGTGTGGTGGTTAGCGTAGATAAAAACAGACATTTCTTTATTGGATCAAAGCTGGTAAAACCTGATTCTTTGGAATCTGCACTCAGGAAGTTTATTAAGGAAGGAGATAGCATTAAGCCAGCAGTTGTTATTAATGCAGATTCAATAACCCATTGGGGAGAAATTGTGAGGGTGATGAAAGTAGCCAGAAAATTAGGAGCTACAACTTCGGCTACGGTTACGGGTAAAGACTAGCAATGACTATTCGGTCTTTACCGAAAATATCTTTTTTTAGGTCTACTTCAAATTTTTTTTCTTTGAAAATCCGGGCAACCTCCTGTCCAAAATCTTCATGTATTTCCATAAATATTTTTCCTCCTGTAGCTAAATGCTCAACACTGAATTGCAGGATGGCTTCATAAAAAAGCAGGGGCTGTTTTTCGGGAACAAATAAGGCATTCATCGGTTCATAATGCTTAACATGCTTTTCAATTGAAGGCATTTCGTTTCCCGGGATATACGGCGGGTTACTTACAATCACATCATACAAGTCAAGTGTATTTCTTTTTTCTACATGCAGAAAATCAATTTGCATGAAGGATATTTCAGTTTGATGAAGCAAAGCGTTTTCTGTTGCAATTTGAATCGCAGCTTCACTTATATCAATACTACCCATTTTATGGTGCGCTGTGTTTTTTTGAATCGCAATTGGAATGCAACCGCTCCCAGTCCCAATGTCCAATATTTTTTTTTGTTGAGGATTCGATTGCAGGTATTTAATTACTTCAGCTACGAGCTCTTCTGTTTCTGGCCTTGGTATAAGTACATCTCGCGTTGTTTTGAATATCAAATTGAAAAACCAGGTTTCACCGATAATATATTGTACGGGCATGTTAGCCAACAGCATATCCAATGCAGCGGTTAGTTTATTGCTATCATCAACTGAAATCAATTTTTCCGGAGTTTTAATAACATCACTTCGGCTCATTCCAACTAGAGATTCAAAAATCATTTGGGTAATTTTTGCTGATTCACCTGAAGGGTAAATAGCTTTCAACTCTTCCAGAAATTTTCTATAAAATGCGTTAATTGTCACTTTGCAAACTTACTTTATTTTCCAATGCTTATTTTTACGTTTGTGAATGATCATGAAACATATATGTCGAGGTGCCTTGATTTAGCCAAATCAGGATTAGGTCACGTTGCGTCCAATCCAATGGTAGGGGCAGTATTAGTCTGCAAAGGCCGCATTATCGGCGAGGGTTATCACATGCGATATGGAGAAGCTCATGCAGAAGTCAATTGTATTGATTCCGTAAAAAAGGAAGACCATGCCTTTATTCAAGAAAGTACTTTATATATTTCGCTGGAGCCCTGCAATCATTTTGGAAAAACTCCTCCATGCACGGCATTGATTCTTGAGCATCGTATACCCCGTGTCGTTATTGCATGCAAAGATCCATTTGAGAAGGTTAATGGTACTGGGATATCTACATTAAAGGAGGCCGGAATAGACATTACCTTCGGTATATTGGAACAAGAAGCGATTGACTTAAACAAGCGATTTTTTACTTTCCATAAAAAGAGGAGGCCTTATATTATTTTAAAATGGGCGCAAAGCAAGGATGAATTTATTTCCGCATCAAATCAACTTCCAACAAAAATTAGCAATGACTTAAGTGATACATTAGTACATCGCTGGAGAAGTGAAGAAGCCGCCATAATGGTAGGCACGAATACTGTTCTGGCAGATAATCCTAAATTATCAACACGGCTTTGGGAAGGGGAAAATCCCGTAAGAGTATTTATTGATAAGCAACTTCGTGTTGGTTCCAATAGCTTCATACTAGACAATTCAATCCCCACAATTATATTTAATGAAATTGAAAATAAAAAAGTTGGATGGAATACTTATATAAAACTTCATGAAGAGGCAACTGTTTTAGAACAAATTAATAAACATTTATACGATCAAGGAATTACATCAATCATAGTAGAAGGAGGAAGGTTACTTTTGCAGTCATTTATTAACGAAGGTTGTTGGGATGAAGCAAGAGTAATCACGAATACTTCGATGTTGATTAATCATGGAATAACCGCACCTTCGATTGATAGCGCTTCTCATTTCGAAAAACAATTTTTAAGAAATGATGTAATTGACTATTATTTAAATAATCATTCAAATTCACTATAAATGGACTATTATTTCACTATTGAAAAACCTTCAATAGCTGAGTATAAAGACAGAGGAAGTAAGTTTTTGGCCTATGCTGATCCCATTCTTACTACTACTGATTTTAAAAAGAACCTGAATAATTTAAAAAAAGAACATTCAAAAGCTGTTCATCATTGTTTTGCCTATCGGTTGGGATTTACTGGGAATGAATTTCGGGCCAGTGATGATGGAGAGCCCTCCGGAACCGCTGGCAAGCCAATATTAGGTCAAATCGACAGCAAAAAATTGACCAATGTGGGTATCATTGTAGTCAGGTATTTTGGGGGCTCATTACTGGGTGTGCCGGGTTTGATTAATGCATATAAAACAGTTGCAAGCTTGGTATTACAGACGATTCCCATTGTTCAAAAGCCTGTATTGGTGCCTTATTCTCTTCAATTTGACTATAATAGTACAAATCAGGTCATGCAAATTTTAAAACATACCAATTGCATTGTAAATACACAAGAGATTAATTTGTTTTCAAACCTTCAGATCCATGTGCCAAAAAGTAGCGAAGAGGAACTGTTATTCAAAATCAAAAACTTGCCTAATATTGAAATTCAAAAGATAATTTGATTAGGGATTAAAATATTAATACTTTCGAGTGCGATTTAAGTATTTTTTTTTTACTTTTATCCATTGTAAACCTATTTTCTGTAACAATTATTTAACTTGATATGAGAAAAGTTCTACTCGCTTTTGTTTTTTTAATCACCTTTTCTGCTGCCCATTCTCAACAATTACATTTCATGAGTCAATACATGCAGCATAACTCTATGTATAATCCTGCAGCTGCTGGTATGGCGGCGAGAAATATGGTAGGGGTCTCTTATAGGGATATGTGGTCTTCCTTTCCCGGACATCCCAAAACCACTATGGTTTATGGCGATTTTGATCTAAAAAAATTAAATGCAGGAATTGCAACATATTTATATAGGGATGAAACAGGTCCAACAAGCAGAACGGGCTTCCAGCTTGCTTATTCTTACCATATCAAAGCCAGAAATGACAAAAGCAGATTTGGAATTGGGATTGAATTGAGAGGGTTACAATATGCAATTGATAAGACAAAGATTAGCGCTGCCTTGGGAAATGATCCGACCTTAGGAGGAGTAGCAAATAAATTTTTAATTGATGCAGGTGCTGGTTTATATTGGACAAACAATAAATTGAGTGTAGGTGCTGCAGTTAGTCAGTTGATACAATCAAAATTGAAATTTGCAGATGTGCCAGGCGTTCAACAAGAAGGAAAATTGTATCGTCACTATAATGTTACGGCCAGTTACCGCATTCAAACAGGAGATGACATTTACATTATCCCCAATGCCATGCTTAGACTTATTGAGAATTCACCTAGTGAATTTGATTTAGGATTCAAGGTGGATTATCAGGATAAAATTTGGTGGGCGCTCAATTGGAAAGCAAAGCAATCCTGGAGTATACAATTGGGCCTCGAATTGCGTGATCGTTTAAGAGCATCTTATTCTTATGACTATTATGTAGCACCAATTAGCGTGTTTAATGCAGGGGCTGGTGCGCATGAGATTGGCCTTCAATTTGAGTTTAAGAAAAAATAGCCTAGAACTTATTTCTGATTCGATAAATATTGCAAAAAAAATCTTATAAAAATAAACTGAGTTACAAATGAAGAATTTAAAAGTAGTCGTATTTTCTCTGATGGTATTATTTTTTAATAGTACAAATGCTCAAGTATTCACAACAGGAACATTAAACCAAGCTATTCCTCCGGGAGGCACTACGCCTACCTGTTATCCGATTACAGTATCGGGTCTATCGGGTCTTGGGATTATTGATGTCAATTATGGCGTTGCATCTGTTTGTATAAATATCGATCATACTTGGGTAGGAGATTTAAGAATTTCGCTTGTAGCTCCTGATGGAACTACTGTTTTGCTTGTGCAAGATGATGGCAATAATTCAGGGGTTAATTTTACGGGTACCTGTTTCACCGCTGCAGCTACAGTGCCGATTTCAGCTACAGCTATTGCACCTTTCACAGGAGATTATTTAGCTGCTCAAAATTTAGGAGCTGTTAACAACGGGCAAAGTGGAAATGGTGTTTGGACGCTTTGTGTTTTGGATACGTATGATCCATCTGATGATGGAACGATGCTTGACTGGAGTATTAATTTCAACACTACCCCTGCACCACCACCATCACCAACGGCAAATATTGATGAGCCTTGTAACGCATTTACGTTAACTCCAGATGCTTCATGTATACCGCTGACTTTCGATAATACGTCTGCAACCCCATCTACTTCTATTGCCAATCCAAGTTGTGGTACTTATCAAGGTGGTGATGTTTGGTTTAATGTGGTTGTTCCTGCTGGAGGATCTTTGAAATTTGATACACAGGCAGGTACGATGCTTGATGGAGCAATGGCAATATATTCTGGAAATTGCTCGAACTTAACAGAAATTGCCTGTGATGATAATACAGGCGCAGGTAATATGCCACAAATTAATTCAACAACACTTACACCTGGTTCTATTGTATGGATTAGAGTATGGGCAAAAGGAACAAATCCAAAAGGAACTTTTTCAATTTGCATCACAACGCCACCACCTCCACCTCCTCCAGGCACCAACTTTGATGAGCCATGTGGAGCAACTCCTTTACCTGTGGAGGCTTCATGTAACTTTCTAACTTTCGATAATACAACTGCAACCGCAACTACAGGCGCACCGGCACCTGGTTGTGCAAACTACCTTGGTGGCGATGTATGGTTTACTGCTGTAGTTCCTTCTACGGGAGGTCTAAATATTAACACTCAGACAGGAGTTCTTACAGATGCAGGTATGGCCGTCTATTCAGGCACTTGTGGTAATCTTACTTTAATTGATTGCGATGATGATAGCAGTCCAAATGGCTTAATGCCTTTATTATCTGCAACGGGCTTAACTCCTGGAGATACTATTTGGATTAGAGTATGGGAATATGGAAATGATAATAATGGAACTTTTGGTATTTGTGTTACTATTCCGCCGCCGCCGCCAACAAATGATGAGCCTTGTAATGCCATACCATTGACGCCAGACGTTTCTTGTAATTATCAAACGTATACTAATGAGAATTCTAGTGGAACTACTGGAGTTCCCGCACCTGGTTGTTCAAATTATGCGGGCGGTGATGTTTGGTTTTCAGTTGTAGTCCCTCAGGGAGGTGGATTGGTTTTTGATTCACAAATAGATGTCATCACCGATGGTGGCATGGCATTATATACCGGTACATGTGGGAGCCTCAATTTGTTTGCTTGTGATGATGATGCGAGTGCAAATGGATTGATGCCTAAAATTCAGGCTAGCGGCTTAACTCCTGGAGATACCGTTTGGGTAA
The DNA here is from genome assembly GCA_943330875.1 of Chitinophaga pinensis. Taxonomy (GTDB): domain Bacteria; phylum Bacteroidota; class Bacteroidia; order Chitinophagales; family Chitinophagaceae; genus Ferruginibacter; species Ferruginibacter pinensis_G. The sequence goes on along the minus strand of CALQJK010000062.1, from coordinate 3,675 downwards.
GATTCTGGGAATATGGGAATGATAATAATGGGGCTTTTGGATTATGTGTTACCTTACCACCACCTCCACCAGCTAATGATGAGCCCTGTGGAGCAGTATTGTTGACAGCAGATGCTACTTGTAATGCACAGACCTTCTCTAATGATGGTTCGACTGGCTCAACAACAGCCCCTGCACCAGGTTGTGCAGGATACGTAGGAGGGGATGTTTGGTTTAAGGTTGAAGTTCCAACCACAGGAAGATTAAAGTTTGATACTCAAACAGGTGTTGTTACTGATGGTGGCATGGCTGTTTACTCAGGTACTTGTGATAATTTAAATTTATTGGCTTGTGATGATAATACAGGTGCGGGAAATATGCCTCAGATTGTATTGAATAATCTAACTCCTGGAGATACCGTTTGGGTAAGATTCTGGGATAATGGCAACAATACTTTTGGTGATTTTGATATTTGTATCACTATACCACCACCGCCTCCAACAAATGATGAACCATGTAATGCAATTTCGTTAACTCCGGATGTTGCTTGTAATTATCAGACTTACTCAAATGAGAATGCATCTACAACTCAAGGGGTACCTGCACCAGGTTGTGCAAATTATCAAGGTGGTGATGTTTGGTTTAGCGTTGTAGTGCCTCCTGCAGGAGGTATGTATATCAGCGCACAAGTAGGTGTAGTACTTGACCCGGCAATAGCTGTTTATACAGGCAGTTGCGGAAATTTAACTTTGGTTGGTTGTGATGATGACAGCGGCCCAGGATTAACGCCTAAATTAAATTTGGCCGGGTTGACTCCTGGGGATACAGTTTGGATCAGAGCATGGGAATATGGTAATGATAATAATGGTACTTTTGGATTATGTGTAACCTTACCACCGCCTCCTCCAACTAACGATGAACCTTGTACAGCATTCCCATTACCTGTGAATTCATCTTGTCAATCTCAGACCTTTACGAATGATGGCGCAACAACTTCAACAGGTATGCCTGATCCAGGATGTGCAGGATACAGTGGTAGCGATGTTTGGTTTACAGTTCAGGTTCCTGCTTACAGCACAAGTCTATTATTTGATACCCAGGGAGATGTAGTAACCGATGGAGGAATGGCAGTTTACACTGGCGCTTCTTGCAGTAATCTTGCGTTGCTTGCTTGTGATGACAATTCAGGTACAGGGAATATGCCTCAACTTTTAGTATCAAACTTAGCTCCAGGATCTACTTTATGGGTTAGAGTATGGGAAAATGGCAATAATAATAATGGAAATTTTGGAATATGCATAACAACAATAACGCCTTTACCTACTTGTAGTTCAAATCAACCTGCAGGGAATAGTTGTGATCAAGCAACTTCAATATGTAATTTCAATGGGTACTGTGGCAATACGGATGATAATATATATACTCCTAATAGCTGGCCTGCATTGGCTGGAGCTTTCTGCGGATCTATTGAAAACAACTCTTTCATATCTTTTGTTGCTTCTGCTGATACCGTTGCCTTTAATGTATGGGTAACTGATAGCAGAGATAATCTGGGTATGCAAATGTTTTTCTATGAAACGAATATTTGTGGTTCAGGAACCGTAACAAGCCATGGCTGTTATAGCCCAATTGTTCAAAGTAATCTCCCTCGAGTAATTACTGGTTCAAATTTAGTGCCAGGACAAACCTATTATTTAATGTTTGATGGTTATGCCGGTGATTCCTGTGGATATAGAATTTCTCCGATACGAGGGGTTGCGATATTAAATATCACTCCTTCAAATCCAATTATCTGCGCTGGGTCAAATATTACTTTAACTGCATCTGGCGGTACCAACTACACATGGACAGGCGCGGGATTAAATACCAATAGCGGTGCTGTAGTTATAGCAAGTCCAACACTGTCTACAACCTACACCCTTTCTTCTACTACAGCAATCAACAATTGTCCTTTAACAATAGATGTTTTAGTTACTATTGCAGGTAATACAGCTCCTCCAACAGTAGGGCCTAATGTTACTTATTGTCAGGGAGCAACAGCTTCTCCTTTAGCTGCGAATGGATTAGGATTACTTTGGTATAATGCTGCAACAGGTGGAACAGGTACTTCTTCACTAACACCATCTACAGCTAATGTTGGTCCAGTTACCTATTACGTCACTCAGACATTAACTTGTGGTGAAAGTCCAAGAGTACCTTTAACCGTAACCGTTAATCCTTCTCCTTTAGCCCCAGGGGTTACTTCTCCTGTTACTTATTGTCAAGGTTCTCCAGCATTAACATTGTCAGCAACAGGCACAAACCTTTTGTGGTATACAGCTGCAATAGGTGGAACAGGAAGTTCAACTGCTCCAACGCCCCTTACTACCACTGTAGGGCCTACTTCATATTATGTTAGTCAATCTGCTTTAACTTGCGAAGGTCCAAGAGCTTCAATATTGGTAAATGTAAATGCTTCAGCACAAACTCCAAGTGTAACAACACCTGTTACTTATTGTCAAGGAGTTCAAGCCGCTGCATTATCCGCAACCGGAACGAGTCTATTGTGGTATACCCTTTCTACAGGAGGAACCGGAAGCTCAGCTGTACCAACGCCATCTACATCAACATCAGGTACGACCACATATTATGTAACACAAGGTTCATCATGTGGGGAAAGTCCAAGAGTACCAATTAATGTAATTGTAAATCCAACTCCAGCAGCACCAACAACATCTCCTGTAACTTATTGTAAGGATGCAGTTGCTGCTCAGTTAACAGCAACTGGTACAGGATTATTATGGTATACAGCAGCATCAGGAGGAACAGGAAGTAGTACCGCTCCAACACCATCTACTGCAACGGCTGGAACAACTACTTATTTTGTTTCTCAACCTGCTTCAGGTTGTGAAAGCCCAAGAGCTTCATTGGTTGTAACTATAAGTGAACCTAAAGTAGATGCAGGCGGTCCTATAGATATCCTGTTGGGTGGAAACGCTCCTGTAACTGCAGTTTACTCTGGTATAAATAGTGGAAATATCCAAAGCATTTTATGGACACCTGCTGCAGAATTCAACCCAAGTAATACGTTGAATACAACCGTTACTCCAGTTGCAACTAGTGGATCTGTTACCTATCAAATTTCAGTAACAAATACGGATGGTTGTACAGCTACTGACAATTTAGTCGTAAATGTAAACAATCAATGTATTGATGTTAGAAACGCATTTAGCCCTAATGGTGATGGCGTGAATGATAACTGGCAGGTTTATGACGGTAGAAGTTGTTTATCGAAAGTATCAGTTACTGTCTTCAATAGATATGGAAGTAAAGTATTTGAGAATTCAGATTATTACAATGGCTGGACAGGAATTTATCAGGGGAAAGCTATTCCTGATGGAACTTACTATGCTGTAATTGAATTTACACTTGTATCGGGTAAAAAAATAACTACCAGAACAGATGTAACTGTTATTAGATAATAAAAAGTAACAAATGCCTCTCTTCATTGAGGGGCATTTTTATTAAAATTAAAAAATGAATATTGAGGACATCAGAGACTACGCATTATCGTTACCAGATGTAACAGAAGGATTTCCTTTTGGTGAATCGGTGTTGGTTTTTAAGAGAAAAACAAAAATGTTTTTACTTTTACCTCTTGATGAAGTTGTGACTCAATTCAATGTAAAATGTGATCCTGAAAAAGCAATCGAATTG
>CALQJK010000061.1:0-9535 GCA_943330875.1 Chitinophaga pinensis | reverse complement strand
GCCTCCACCACTAAACCTGCTTTGTAGAGAAATACTCCCGCTTGTAAGTGCCCCTAAAGAAGCGGGATGTTCAGACCATACCAACTTATTAATTCTGCGTCCTTGACTATTGTATAGATAAGGATCAAATTGTGCATTGGCAGTAATGTTGATGTTGTCTGATAAACTGCTTCGTGCTGATAAAGACAAATTGCTTAACTGGAAGGAATCAAGCAAAAAATTATAACTCCCATTAATACCAAGCCCATCAAGGAGTGTGATTTTTTTCAACCCTGCAGCGGTGTCTTTTTTATTCAGCAATTTCATTTGCAAAACATTGTCAATCCCAAAATTCAATCCTGCAAATCTGGAATCAGAAAAAACGCCATAAACACTTCGTTCATAATAACTATACTTAGAAGTAGTCCCAAAAGAATCTGTTTGCGTATTGTAATAACTGGCTGCATTCATATTAGGCTTGTAATTAACGGAAAGGCTTGGACGAATCTCATGTCTGATGGCCTGTACTTTACTATTTTTCCTGAAGCCAAACAATCCGAAAACTCTTGTTGAAATGCCAATTCCAAAATTCATATCTCTTGCAGAATAAAATCCATTTTTTATAATGGTATCTAATTTTTTATCCAGCGGATTCCATTGACGAATATACTGCTCCTGATACCACCTTTCCTGATAACTAACGGATGGGGATATCTGCAATGCACCTAATGTGGGAAGTGACAAAGTAATCGGGACATTATGATTAGCTCCCCATCTGAAATTATCCAACAACTGTTTTTTAAAATCTCCGGAAGTATCATAAAATGATGATAAACTTCTTGTGTTTGTATTCAGTGCAATCCCAATATTTTCATACCATTTACTTGCCCCAACAGCTTCCTTTCTTCTAAACGGATACAAGGTATTTACATTAAAAGAAACGTCCGGAAGATACAAATTGATTAATTTCTGTGTGGTGTTTTGGTTATGGTTGGCACTTACAGAAATATTATAGGGCTTATTTTTCCACACTTTGGAATAGGTGATAGAGGAACTCAATTGATTGGTAAAATTTCTGCCTGGACTATTAGGAACCAACGAATTAAATTTACTGCTTCCAGCATTTACATTTGCATTAAAACTAACGCCAGGTCTTGCTTTAGAGTCCATACTATGCGACCACCTTACGTTGTAAGTCTGTGTGGAGGAGTAATCGGGATCGCCCTTAAACCCATTTTTAAACTCCTGCATGTCTAAAGAAAAATTTCCCTGATAACGATATCGTTTTAAATAACGAGGACTCAAACTCATTGTCCAACTCCCATAAGAATACAAGGTACCTCTTGTCACAACATCCCAATTGTCACTCAATATTTTATAATAGCCCAACCCTTCCATTGCAATACCCAATTGCCCATTGGCCGTAAATGTAGGCGCAATTAATCCGGAGTGCCGGCCTTGCTTTAATGGATAGATTCCAAATGGCAAAACAATCGGCAAAGGAACACCTTCTATCTCAGGATGAACGGGGCCGGTAAAAGCCATTTTCTTATTAATAAATTTTACTTTCTTACTTACAAAAGCAAAATGAGGTGTATCTAAATTACATGTTGTAAATCTTCCACGAAAGGCATAGAAAGAGGAAGAGTCTACTTTTTTTATTTTCTCTCCATAAACAAACAATTCCCCCTGCTTCGTGTAAGTCCCTTTGGTAATACCCTTTTGGGTTTTCATGTTAAATTGAATACTGTCACTGATCGATTTAAAATCCCCTTGATTGAATGTAGGAAATGCAATTAGCTTCCCGGTGGAATCTCTTTGAAGATGAGCAGAGACTATATTGGTACGTTGATTAAACTCTATGAAAGGTGCAGCTAAATTATTATCAGCGTATATAACATCTGATTTTTTCCCATATAGCAACAAGCGCTTTCCAGGGACATCAAAAACCATGGAATCATCCGCATGATAAGTTACAGAAGTATTTAAAGTTTCTTTTGATTTTTTATAAACAAGCGTATCTATTTTTGCAACAGTAATCGTATCATTGACGGGTTTAATCGTATCAGATTTTGGGAGCGTATCTAATACAGTAGTTGAAAATGAATTGGCAGGGAACCCATTAATTGCCTCTCCTATTTTGGGATCTAAAAATTGTTGTGTTGAATATTTTGAAAATCTAGGATTTGGAAATGTTAAGGCAAAAATAAAATTGCAGGTTACTATAACAAGTATTATTGTTAATAACCATGGCAATATCGATTTTGTCTTACCTTTGAAAAGTTGTTTCATATAAATGAGCAGCAAAAATAACCATATTACAATAATGTATTTACGATTAATTTTTGACGATACATTACCTATATATAAAACCTAAATAACAATGATAAAGCAATTTCGTTTTTTTGCACTGCTCGTTCCTTGTTCCTTATTATTTCATTTTTCCTCTTTTGCACAGCAACCTAAGAAATTAAAGACCATCATCATTGATGCAGGCCATGGTGGGACTGATTATGGTGCTGTTGGCCAATATGAGCATTCTCTTCGTTCAAATGAAAAGGATGTTACTCTTGCCATTTCACAGCAGCTCGTGGCCGAATTGAGAAAGCAATTACCCGAAGTCAATACCATTCCCACCAGGACTTCCGATATTTATCAAAGTCCGAAAGAAAAGGCAAACATTGCGAATGAAAACAAAGGAGACCTATTTATTTGTATCCATGCAGACTCAGGACCACTAAAAACAGGCAGGAGGCAAATCGGAAGCAGAACAGTTACCCGATACAAGGTAACCTACAAGGGGAAAGGCAGAAGAAAGAAGAAAATATCAAAACCTTATACAGCGGTTGAACCTGTTTATGAATGTTTTAAAATGCCTCTTACAAGAAGCGGCACCAGCGTTTGGATATTCGCAGCTCACAAAACCAGTGATAAGCTAAAGGCCATCATGCAAGAAGAAGGTCAAACAGAGGGCGAATTTGAAATAGAAGCAGGTAGTGATTCTAGTTATAACAGCTTTGACTTCAATTCTCCAGAGGGAAGAGCAATTGCTCAGATTTATGCAAAAAGATATCAGGAAAAAAGTGACCGCTTAGCCACAATGGTGAATGAAGCCATAGAGCCTACAAACAGAGCTGCACTCGGTGTGAACCAAAGACAAAAAGGAATCTGGGTACTTCAAGCTACGAATATGCCTGCAATTTTAATCGAAACTGGATTTATCAATAATCCAGAAGATGAAGAATATCTAAACAGTGAGAATGGGCAAAAAGAAATTGCAAAAGCCATTACAAACGCTATCATTCGTTACAAAACACAATTAGAACAAGCAAGAAGCAGTGTTCAAGCAAATTAATTCCTTATTATTGCACCTGATTTGATGTCGATGGCTATAAACATGCAATAGCAATTAATTATAGCGTCATCCCAAAAAACAAAAATGAACCTATCGCTATTATAGGTAATAATAATGTAACCTTCATTATATACAGATGAAAATAACAAATGAAACAAAAGTAGGTGCGCTGGCAATTGTTGCTATTACTTTCTTAATACTGGGATTTAATTTCTTAAAAGGAAATAAACTCTTCACTAAATCAATGACGATTCATGCTAAGTATGCGAATATACAAGGGCTTGCAACATCAAACCCCGTATTTATTAATGGCTTAAAAGTAGGTAATGTAGCCTCTATCTCCAGCGATAAAAATATGAGGGAAATAGTGGCTACCCTAAACATAGAGTCTGATATCAACATCCCCAATAATTCAGTAGCGTTGATTATCCCTAACCCATTGGCCACTACAAAAGTAGACATCAGATTAGGCGATGCTCCCACTTTTTTAAAAGAAAAAGACTTCATCAATACCGAAGCATCAAAAGGCCTTCTTGACGATGTTCTTCAAAAAGTAGATCCTGTGCTGTTTGAAGTGAAAAACGTTGCCACATCTTTAGACTCTTTAATTGAAAGTGTGAGTAATATTCTGAATAAAAAAATGCAAAACAATATCAGTGATGCCATTGACAATTTAAATAAAATAACAGCCTCCGTTTTAGTTTCAGCAAATTCATTACAATCATTACTCGACAAAAATAATGGCGCCATTACTTCTACTTTAAAAAACACCAGCTCTTTTACTGGAAATCTCGCTGCAAACAATGAAAAGATAACTGCTTTGATCAATAATTTAAACAAGACAACAGGGAATCTTGCCGCAATGGATTTCAAGAACACTCTCAATATGTTAGACTCGACCATCAATAATTTAAAAACAAGTTTATCAAAAATTAATAGCACTGAAGGTTCTTTAGGTCTTTTAATAAACGATCCGAATTTATATAAAAATCTAACTGCTACCAGCTACAAAATAAACCTGCTTTTGGATGATATTAGAATACATCCTAAACGATATGTTTCCATCTCGTTATTTGGGAAAAAAGTGAAAACAGAACCCTTGAGTACTACCATTACAGACTCTACATATAAACCCTGACTTTTAGAAAAAAGCAAAAATATTCATCCCCATAATTCATGACATTTGAGTAGGTTAAAAAAAATATTTTTATTGCTTTTTTTAAGTGCAAACGCTCTCTGCTCCTACTCTCAGGATCAACCAAATCAATCCATACAGGCTTCAGATACCATTCGGGTTATTGAAATCGTCAGTGCAAATAACTTACGACAAATTACCATTAATGATTCTACCGTTCTTGAAACACTTGCAGGAAATGCGATGATTAAACAAGGGCAAACTATTTTACAAGGCGACAGTATCGTAATTGATAAAAGACTTGGCACAGCAGAAGTTTTTGGCAATGTACATATCAATGATGCAGATACCGTTAATACCTATTCGCAGTATTTAAAATATATCGGTAGCACACAAATTGCATACCTGAAAAACAATGTAAAATTAACCGACGGCAAAGCTCAATTATTTACAAATGACTTAGAATACAATTTAAAAACAGGTGTAGCCACTTATAGAAATGGCGGAAAAGTAATTAATGAAAAAACTATTTTAACCAGCAAAGAAGCGGTTTATTATTCAGATACAAAAGATGCTTTTTTCAAACAAGATGTTCATCTTATCGATCCGAAATACGACATGGTTTCCGATAGTCTTCGTTACAATACAGCTTTTAAAAATGTATACTTCATTTCAACTACACATATCAAATCTCAAAACGGAACGATAGACACCAAATCAGGGTCCTACAATATCGGTACAGGCGAAGCCGTTTTTCTGGACAAAACAATCATCAGAGACAGCACCAGATATATCAGTGGAAACAAAGTTGCTTTTGATGAAAAAACAAATACTATTCAAATTGAAGACGATGGAAAATTCGTTGACAGTGCCAATAATGTAATCGTACTTGGAAATCAAATACTCATTGATAAAAAAAACAGTACATTTTTAGCAACAAGAAAACCTGTCATGATTTTGTATCAAAAAAATGACAGCACCTACATATCCGCTGACACGCTTTTTTCAGGCAAAAGAATAAATGAAAAACAATCATCTGATTCAACAATAATAAAAGACACTTTAAATCAACCTACATTTATTAATACCAACAGTAATTCAAAAGACAGCATCAGGTTTTTTATTGGCTTTCATCATGTAAGAATATTTAATGACTCTCTGCAAGCCGTGAGTGACAGCTTACATTATTCCACCATCGATTCCACCTTCAAACTCTTTGGTAATCCGGTTTGCTGGAATAACAATACACAGTTGAGCGGAGACACCATTTATTTATTTACAGAAAAACAACAAGCAAAAAGATTGTACGTTTATTATAATGCCATGGTAATCAATAAAACGTCTACCCATCTTTTCAATCAAATTTCGGGAAGAACTTTAAATGGATATTTTAAAGAAGGTAATATTGATTATATCAGCATTAAAGGAGCCCCTGCCGAAAGCATTTTCTACCCTCAGGATGATGACAGCGCTTATATTGGAATGAACAAAAGCAAAGGTGATGTTATCAATATTTTATTTCTCCATAAAGAAATGCATAAAATAAAATTAATTAATGACGTTGACGGTACACTCTATCCGATGAATCAAATTCCTGAAGGAATGAAATTTCTTGATAACTTTAAATGGCAGGAAGAGAGACGTCCTAAAAATAAATTGGAATTGTTTGAGTAATCGTAAAAAAGAAAAATTGATTTGAAAGCATTTTTCACCTTTTGTATTTTATCCATCAACATCCTTTCCGGGTATGCGCAAGATATTTTTGTCGGCAATTGGGAAATGATTAATCCCGATCAGGAAAATACTACTCCCCTAAAACTATCTTTCAAAATTGGAGCACCTGAAAGAAACATTTTATACCCTGCAGAACTACATTTGGAATGCGATAGTTTTATCGCAACCTATCACTTGTTATTAGCAAAAAAGAATACAAGGCAACTAGCTATTGGGAATACAAAATATCCAATCTCCGAAACTCCATTCGGCATTGAAAACTGGACGATCTTGTTAAATGGCACATTGGATTTCAGTAAAAATATTAAAGACAATCCCATTCTTTCTTTAAATAGAATTTTCACCAAGAAATTCGGAATACCTTTTCCTGATCTTACATCTTTTCCTAAACAAAGAATACTAACTGCTAAAAAAATACAAGATTTTTTACAAAATGGCCCCATCCAGCTCCGAAAAATCAATAATGAAATATGGAACGATTCTGCCACATTTAAAATTTTACAACCCAAACAATCCCCTGCCTATCTTGGTCTTATTGATACCATTTTTGTAAGTTCAAAAAATGGCAGCATACATTTTCTCGACAATAAAGACAATGATATCATTTCTTTGAAATTCAATAAAGACAATATCGTTGACCAGATTGATTCCAAAAAAAATAGAGACAATGAAGATTTTCAATTAGATACAGGATTGAATATTATCGTTTTATTTGCTGATGATTATGGCAATCGGGGCACTTCCTCAGCTAAGGTTAATCTTGAATTTGAAAACACGTCAAAAGTGCTGGACTTTAATGAAAAACAAAATATTGCATCCACTTTCATCGCTGCAAAAGTTTTTTTAAAATACAATAAAGAAGACGAAACGAAATTTCAGGAATATTATAGTTATGATAATGATCCTACGCCACTAAATCCAGGAGGTCTCATTCCTGCAAATAAAAAGGGAAATAATACAGCCACCAATCAACTTATTGGCAGTCTGGTATCTAACTCACAACAACTCACTTTTGCAATTTGGGATGATGCTATAGAAGATGGAGACAGTATTTCTTTAAGTATTAATGACAACTGGATTGTAAAAGGGTTTCCTGTGTTGAAAAAACCGCAATTTATTACAGTCACGCTTCAGCCTGGACCTAATGTCATTACATTCATGGCCGATAATTTAGGTTCTATTATTCCCAATACTTCAGTGCTTGAAATAATTGATGGTAAAAAGCGGAAGTCTTTTTATATAGAAACAGATTTGAACCTTAATAAATTTATTAGGATTTATTACGATACTAAATAAACCTGATTACATACCATTGCTAAACATATCAGCTTGATTTCATTGGACTATTCAGCTATCTCAAGCGCATTTCACCAAAATAAGCAAGAATAAATAATAAATCAAATAGGTTGCTATTGCATTTTTGATACTAAAATCATTAAAAACTAAGATTTCTTCATGACTATTTAGCCGATTTCAGCCGTTTTCCCCTATTTTTGCCCACCTTAAAACGAATAAAAAAGCATTATGGAAAAATTGATCTACCTCGTACCTGCAATGGGCATTATTGGCCTCTTGTATACGTTTATTAAATTCAATTGGGTATCTAAGCAAGATGCTGGAACTGCACGCATGAAAGAAATTAGCGATTATATCGCAGAAGGTGCCATGGCATTCTTGAAAGCCGAATGGAAGGTACTTGGCTATTTTGTAGTAATTGTTGGTTTATTATTGGCCGTAATGGCACAATCAAATTCTAATTCGCATTGGAGTATTGCAGTGGCTTTTGTCATTGGTGCGATATTAAGTGCGACTGCAGGATATATTGGAATGAAGGCAGCTACCAAAGCAAATGTTCGTACGGCTCAAGCAGCAAGAACAAGTTTGAGTAAAGCGTTGAATGTGTCTTTTACCGGAGGCGCCGTAATGGGTGTTGGTGTGGCAGGCTTAGCAGTACTTGGACTTGGTAGTTTATATATTATTTTAAAACATTTTTTTGCTCCTAATGCGTCCATAGATTCTGAAGAAATGGTCAGAACGATTGAAGTATTGACTGGATTTTCTTTAGGTGCAGAATCTATAGCATTATTTGCCCGTGTGGGTGGAGGTATCTATACCAAGGCAGCTGATGTTGGTGCGGATCTTGTTGGTAAAGTGGAAGCTGGTATTCCTGAAGATGATCCAAGAAATCCTGCAACTATTGCCGATAATGTTGGTGATAATGTTGGTGATGTAGCTGGTATGGGTGCTGATTTATTTGGTTCTTATGTGGCTACAGTATTGGCTACAATTGTATTAGGACAACAAACTACGATTGTAAACGGAACAGATGCACTTAATGGATTTTCTCCTATTATTCTTCCTATGTTGATTGCAGCTGCAGGTATCATATTCTCCATCATCGGAACAGTATTTGTTCGTATTAGCGACAAAGCTGGTATCAATACGGCTACTGTACAAAATGCTTTGAATATGGGCAATTGGGGATCTATGATTTTAGCGGGTCTCGCGTCTGTATTATTAGTCAACTGGTTACTCCCTGAACAAATGGAATTAAGAGGATTTATTTTTACAAAATGGGGTGTAATGGGTGCAATTGGTGTGGGACTTGCGGTTGGCGCATTAATGAGTATCATTACTGAATACTATACGGCAATGGGTAAACGCCCAGTGTTGTCAATCATACGCCAGTCTTCTACAGGACATGCCACAAATGTTATTGGTGGATTAGCTGTTGGAATGGAATCTACTTTTTTACCTATCCTTGTTTTGGCTGGTGGTATTTGGGGATCTTATTCTTGCGCAGGATTATATGGTGTGGCTATTGCTGCTGCAGGCATGATGTCTACTACTGCGATGCAATTAGCTATTGATGCATTTGGACCTATTGCAGATAATGCAGGCGGTATTGCTGAAATGAGTGAATTACCTCCTGACGTTCGGGAGAAAACAGATGTCCTTGATGCCGTAGGAAATACAACAGCAGCTTCTGGAAAAGGATTTGCCATTGCTTCTGCTGCATTAACAGCACTAGCATTGTTTGCAGCGTTTGTTGGAGTTGCAGGAATTTCAGGTATTGATATTTATAAAGCAAATGTTTTGGCATGCTTATTTGTAGGTGCAATGGTACCCTTCATATTCTCTGCATTAGCCATCAGAGCAGTAGGTGAAGCAGCAATGGCCATGGTTGAAGAAGTACGTCGCCAGTTCAAAGAAATTCCAGGCATTATGGAAGGAACAGGAAAGCCTGAATATGATAAATGTGTTGCGATTTCAACTCAGGCCTCTCTTAAGAAAATGATGCTTCCTGGTGCTATTGCCATCATCTCTCCATT
>CALQJK010000060.1:0-9560 GCA_943330875.1 Chitinophaga pinensis | reverse complement strand
ATTTGGCTTCCAGCTACTCGTAGGAGTTATGATGATTCTGATTCTTTTATTTAAAGGAGCGTGTAAAAAAGTTGTTGAATCCGTTGTGATATTTATTTCAAATGGACGATAATCTTCTGCCACACGGTTAAAGATTTCTTCTATTTGATCATCACTTAGTGTAGCTGCTTCACAAAAAATAGGGTTGCCACCATTCCAAAGAGTTCCGCTAACAGCTTGACCATTAAAGTCAAGATAAATTGTTGCAGTTGCTGATGGATAGCTATTTAAAACGGGCTGACTGAATGCAGTTATCGCTAACAAACTACATAACAATGCAATAATAGATTTAGTAAAGTTTTTCATTTTGGTAGGATTAATTGTAATTAACAATTGGGTTGATTATTGGACTTCGAATTATTTAGAAACTACAATCTTGTAGTATATCTCTCATTTCTATTTTTTCTATTTTATAATTATTAGCTTCTGCTTTTTCAATACTATAACCATCATTAGCATCAGTATTGATAATTCTGCCCACATATGATTCGGAAAGATCCTCATTGGTTATTTTAGAAAGTTGCAATAAAGCATTTGGCAATAAAGTCGATTTAATAATTACTGTCTGTAGATTTTCATATTGAATCCCATTACTTAAAACCACACCTTTAAAAATAAAATCATTATTAAAGGAGATAGCAATTGATTCGCCAGATTTAGCTGACATGGTTGATTGTAAAACACTTTTGGAAAAATTTATTTCGCGGGAGAAGTTGGCGAAAATTTCTTTTGAAATTGCATCGGTTTTTTGTTGAGCAAATCCAATTTGTGTTGTTGTCATTAATAACAGTATTACTACTGCTTGAGTTAAAGTTTTCATAGGTTGGGTTTGATTGGGTATTAAATCACTATTCTAAATCTTAAAACGTTCCTTGAGTTCGTTTTAGTATAAAACCTGATAAATATTTCTAAATAAGGGGAAGGTATTATGATGCTTCTTAATGTACTTTATTAGTGAAATAGCATTTAAATTACTATAAATCAATAATTTATGAAGAGATTGATCACATAATATGGTATAGTGAGGATATTCTAAATTAAATAATAGGTATTATTATTTAAACTTATATGTATGCTGTAATATTATTTAGAGTTCAATCCAATAGCCAACTTTTTTAAAGTACTGAACTCAGTTCTATAGCTACAGAAATCTACTTGAAATTGTATCATTGGGTATCATGCAACTTGCTTGTCTACCAAACCACTTAAATCTGTTTGATGCAATCATATTATAAATAGGATCTCTCAAAAAAGGGGGGATAATAATAAATACAGATAATATTTTACTGAATCCTTTCAGTTGATATGCAACTTTCAATGCAGCAGTAGATTTCGTAAAAGCAATATTGTTTTGTATTAAAACGAATGAATTTATAGAATTTGTGTTAGAGAGGTATTTCGCTCTTATTTTTTTTCCTGTTTCACTTTCTAATGCCGCAAATTGAAAAATAGACTTAGGGTCTTTTTTTATAATAAACAAAATCAACCTATTGCATAAAATACAATGTCCATCAAATAAAATGATTTCTTTTTTTTTCAAAATTGATGTTGTGTTAATCATAATAAAAATGGCAGAATTTAATTCTGCCATTTTTATTATAAAGTGCTATAATAAGTTATACTAACATGGTTACAGGGTTCTCTATATATTTTTTCAAAGTTTGTAAAAATGAAGCAGCAACTGCTCCATCTACACTTCTATGATCGCAACTTAGTGTTACTTTCATCATATTTGCCACATCAAATCCTGTTGCTTTTTTAACTACGACTTCTTTTATTCTGCCAACAGCAAGAATACAGCTATCGGGAGGATTTATGATTGCGGTAAATTCTTCGATGTCCATCATTCCTAAGTTAGAAATGGTAAACGTATTTCCACTGAATTCAGCGGGTTGTATTTTTTTGTCTTTTGCCTTTGCGTACAAGCTTTTAGTTTCAGCGGCAATTTGTGAAAGTGATTTTTGATCGGCAAACTTTATTACAGGAACAATAAGACCTTCTGGCATTGCAACTGCTGAACCAATATGAATATGATGATTGCGACGGATAAAATCATTCATCCAGCTGCTGTTAACGTCTGGGTGCTGACGCAAAGCTGCAGCGCAAGCTTTTATAATCATATCATTGAAAGAAACTTTTACTGGGCTGATTTCATTGATTGAATTTCTTGCGGCTATTGCATTATCCATATTCATCTCCATTGTGAGATAGAAATGAGGTGCATTGAACATGCTTTCACTCAGTCTACGTGCAATTGTTTTCCGCATTTGAGTTAGTGGAATATCGGTATGTCCTTCTTCTGTAGTAGAAACAAAGTTGAAAACCGGTATTGCATCCATTTTAGTAGTTGATGGACTGTAATCATCTACATCTTTTTTGATCACTCTTCCTCCATCACCAGTTCCTGCCAATTTGCTGATATCTATTCCTTTATCAGCTGCAATTTTTTTAGCCAATGGAGATGCTTTAACTCTATCTTCATTTGATGAAGCTACTGTAGCTGCGATCGGTTGACTTGAAGCAACTGATGCTGTTGCTAAAGCTTCCACAACAGCCGAAGGGCTTTCTGCTTTTTTATCAGTTAATAAATCTTTGAAATCTTCTCCTGCTTTTCCAACGATAGCTAATATTCCATCAACTTGAACGGCATTACCTGCTTCTACACCAATATGCAATAAAACGCCATCATTGTAACTTTCCAACTCCATAGTGGCTTTGTCTGTTTCTACATCAGCCAAAACATCACCGGGCTTAATTTTATCTCCCACTTTTTTATTCCAAGCTACAATCTTGCCTTCTGTCATCGTATCACTCAGTCTGGGCATTCTTATTACCTCTGCCATATATTTTTATTTTATTATTATTTGTGAGCCCGAAATTAATGCAAAAAGATTAAAATTAACTTTTAAGAGATTAATTTGAAATTCTTTTAATATTAAAGGTCTAATTTTAATTTTTCTTTCAAAATCTTTATTAAAGGGTATTGTTCCGTAAGGATGTTAAAATGTTCTTTTGTATTAATGGCCTTTACATTTTCATCTGTATTCTCCATTTCCTTTTCTATAAGCAATAATTGATATTTTAAAATTCTGTCGTTGAAAAAATCCTGAAGGTGCGTAACAAGAGAGGCCCTTTCTCCCTCTATAAATTTCTGTTGAATATTGCTTTCTGTAATAATTTCAAAGGAATGCTCATCTACAATCTTTAACTCCGCATTTTTAAAATTTGTTGCGGCAGAATGATTATTTTGAAGTTGAAGTTTTTCAATAAAAAGGCCCCATGCTTCTGATAGTTTTTCAATATTGAGCGTTGTTGATAATACTTCTTTGTTATGCTGACTGGCAATTTGCTGTCTGATTTTACTCAAAGACCCAAGCTTTGCAGTTGTTTTTTCAGGAATTGGATTTTCCTGATTTATTATTGGTGCTGCAATTGATTTAATTGTTTTTTTGGGTTCTTCAATAAGGAGAACAGCTGTCGTATTTTTTTTCGCAGTTGAAACGTTTTCAACTTTTGTTGAATGAGGGGCGAGAGTAATTGGAATTGCCTTAAAGGAAACAGCTTTTACGGTATCAATTATTTTTTTTTTACTAAGCCCGCTTTCTGTAGTAGTAATTTCAATGGCCTGTTTTAAATAAGCCAATTTTATTAAAAGCAATTCTACATGTAATTTTTTGTTACGCGTTTGTTTGTATTGTATAAGAGAATCATTGATAATATTTAATGAAGCAATGAGCCAGCCTATTTCAATTTTTGCAGCATTTTCAACATATCTGGGCTTGAATTCCTCAGCTACTTCTAATAGTTTTGCAGCTTTTTCATCTTTACAAACAAGTAAATTTCTGATGAATTCAGTATATCCTTCAAGGAAAGTATCTCCTTCAAAACCCTTTTGGTTGATTTCGTCAAACAAGAGCAAGGCATCTGCTAATTGTTGATGCTGCATTTGATCTAATAGCTTAAAATAGTAGTCTTCATCAAGAATATTGAGGTGCTCAAGCGTATTCTTATAAGTGATTTTTCCTCCTGTGAAACTTACAATTTTATCCAGAATACTAAGTGCGTCTCTCAAACAGCCCTCACTTTTTTGCGCGATGAAATGAAGGGCAGTTTTTTCTGCCACAATCTTTTCTTTTTTAATAATTTCTTCTAAATGCTCAACAGTATCGTTAATGGTTATGCGCTTAAAATCGAATATCTGACACCTGCTAAGAATTGTTGGAAGAATTTTATGTTTTTCTGTAGTGGCTAAAATAAAAATAGCATAAGGCGGTGGTTCTTCAAGAGTTTTGAGAAAGGCATTGAATGCATTGGTGCTAAGCATATGAACCTCATCTACAATATACACTTTGTATTGCCCTGCCTGAGGCGCAAATCTTATCTGCTCAATGAGCTTTCGCATTTCATCTACGCCATTATTACTAGCCGCATCGAGTTCATGTATATTGAAGGAGTTGCCATTATCGAAAGAAATACAGCTGTTACATTTGTTACAGGCTTCTCCATCTTTCGTCCGGCTTTCACAATTAATTGTCTTGGCTAATATTCTGGCACAGGTTGTTTTTCCTACACCTCTTGGACCACAAAATAAAAAAGCATGGGCCAACTGGTTATTGTTGATGGCATTTTTGAGCGTAGTGGTAATATGAGCCTGCCCAATGACCGTACTAAAATTTTGAGGTCTGTATTTTCTGGCGGAAACGATAAATTTATCCATATTCTTATTAGCCGTGGCTAATCTTTATTTTTCAGAGGTCAAATTTAATTCTTTAATCTTAGACTATTACACTATTGGATGTCTTTTAAATGGCTTTGTTCTGTCAAATTGATATCGGTAAGTTGTCAATTGACGAGAATTAAATACCTCTCCTACATTTTTTGCCATATTCATCATTTTTGGATTGAAATCACCAATCCATTGCATTTCATAATTGGTATAGGGCAACTTCTTTTTAAGCAGCATGGTTGATGTTTCTGCAATGATATAGGCATTTATTCCTTTGCTTTGAAATTCCGGAATGATTCCAAAAACCAGGCCAGTCAATTTTCTGTTGATTTTAAATGTTTTTAGCCACAGAAAATATAATTTATTCAACAAATCAAATTTACCGTTCAGGTATTTGAACCATTGATTCAAATCAGGCAGGTTGATAAACATTGCTATGGGATTTCCCTGATAATAAGCGAACCAGATTGCTCTTGGATCCATCACAGGTTTCATTTTTTTAAACATCATCAAAACTTGTTCCTTGGATAATTGTTTCAATCCACCATGACCTGCCCATGCTTTATTGTACACTTCTGTAAAATCATCAGCATATTTTTCGAGGTGCTTCTTTTCCAGATGACGAGCGGAGTAATCAGGGTTTGCAGCTATACTATCGTGTTTTTCCCAAATTTTATCATTTAAGGGTTCTTTGGGAAGCATGCCAAAACAATATTGTTGATAAAAGGGCTGAAATCCGTAGGTTTCAAACAAGTCTTTATAATAAATCGGATTGTAATTCATCCCATAGAGCGGCTGGCTGAAGCCTTCTGTTAACAGGCCCCACCAACGATCACGTTCTCCAAAATTTATAGGGCCATCCATTGCCTCCACGTTTTCTTTAATCAACCAATGTCTGGCATTGTCAAATAATAAATCTGCAGCATCCTGGTTATTGATACATTCAAAAAATCCAATTCCCCCTACAGCAAATTCATCTCCTTTATTTTTGTATTTAGTATTTACAAACGCTGCAATTCGCCCAATTAATTCACCCTGTTCATCTTTCAATATCCAGCGAATGGTTTTCCCAAATCGGTAAGCCTTGTTGTTTTTTTTATCAAAAATGTCATTGATATCCTTATCCAATGGCCTTATCCAATTGGCATTATTTTTATAAATAACCAATGGCACTTCAATAAAAAGTCGCGCACTTTTGGAGTCCTCTATTGGAATGATTTGCATGTTTGAAAAAGAGTTGGAATGATTCAATTTACTACATTAATTTTTATTCATTTCTACAGTCGATAATATTGCTTGGAAAATCGTATCGGTGCAATTTAATGTATTGAAAAAATTATCAGGCTAACATGATAAAAGAATCAGTAGTAGTAATTTATAGATCCAATTGGTATTAAAACTTCTTCGTTAATGATATCCGGCTGTAGAAGGCAATTCGCGACAAAATAAATGAGTCTTCTTAGGATAGATGCTTTATTTATTTTACCTGAATCTTTGAAGGATCAAATTTAAAGAGCAAGGCTAATTTATACCGCCATGATTTCTTTTTCTTTTGCTGCAAGATGTTTATCAATTAAAGCGATGAATTTGTCCGTATTATCCTGGGTGTTTTTTTCTGCATCCTTGCATTCATCTTCACTTACGCCATCTTTTTGGAGTTTTTTAATTTGCTCGATACTGTCTCTTCTGATATTTCTGATGGATACTTTTGCAATTTCTCCTTCCCCATTACATTTTTTCACCAATTCTTTTCTTCTTTCTTCTGTCAGCGGGGGTAAAAAAAGTCTGATATTAACTCCATCATTTTGAGGAGTGATTCCAATATTAGCAGCCATGATGCCGCGTTCTATAGGTTGCAACATAGCTTTTTCCCAAGGTTGAACAGAAATGGTTCTTGCATCTAAAACGGTAACATTTGCTGCCTGATTTAGCGGAGTAGGATTACCATAATAATCAACCATAATATTATCCAGCATGGAAGGACTTGCCTTACCAGCTCTAATCTTTGATAGTTCGCTCTCTAAGTGGTTAATGGCTTTTGACATCATGGCGTTGGTGTCAATGATTATTTGATTTAAGTCTGACATAATAAGTATAATTGCAACGCAAATTTATAAAACTTGCTCGTTATTTTTTTATTTTTTACTTTAAATATAATAGGATAAGATTACTCGGCATTAATCATCTCAGCAACAAGTGGAAATATTTTTTCTGATTTCACCAACTCACTATCATAAGATTGTTTATTCAAGATGGATATTTTTCTTTCTCTGATGGCATATACTATTCCGGTGAATAAAAGTGCCGTTCCAAAAAGTAGCATCATGAGATAAGTTGTGCCGATTGAACGAAATCCCCACGCCAGTAGAATAAAAATCAGGTTTGAAGAAACACAAATCAAGGTGGTATTTCTATGGCTAAGTCCTAAGTCTAATAAGAAATGGTGAATGTGATTTCTATCCGGACTAAATGGAGATCTGCGACTTATAATACGAAGTCCAAACACCCGAAGTGTATCAAAAAGAGGAATCATCAGTATTGCAAAACCAATACTGGTAGCTGATTCAATGTGCATTACAGCGTTTGGATCGGAAGCAATATTGATAAATTTTATTACAAGAATAGCATTAATTAATCCAACTAATAAGGAGCCAGTGTCACCCATAAAAATTCGTGCCGGCGGAAAATTATAAATTATAAATCCTATGAGACTTCCAGTCAGTGAAAAGGCCATCACAGCATACGTCAACTCATTAATATTAAAAAAGTATGCACCAAATAGGAAAGAAGTCAGAATGCCAATACTTCCCGCAAGGCCATCTACACCATCAATAAGATTGAAAGAGTTGGTAATGACAACAATGGTTAAAAAGGAAAGTACAATACTGGCTAAATGTGGCATTTCATGAATACCTAAAAACCCATGCATATTGTTCAGCTGAACACCTCCAAATTTAATCAGGATTCCAGCGGCAATAAGTTGTCCCGCAAATTTCTTGGTGGCAGAAAGTATTAAAATATCATCTTTTATACCAAGGAAAAATATCACAATTGATGCGGCAATAAAATATTGAAGTTCTGATGACCCTCCTTGAGGAACGCCCAGTAAAGTAGCGATAACGAAACCAGCAAAAATCCCTAATCCACCTAAAGTAGGAATTACGGCTTTATGAACCTTCCGACCATCTGGCTTGTCGAATAGTTTTTTGTCTTTTGCAACTTGAATAATTACAGGTATTGCAAAAAAAGTTATAATAAAAGCTAAGCCACTACTAAGTAGTATTTTGTCCATATGGATATGATATTACAAGAGGTCTCGCAAAATGAGTAATAATGTTCTATCAGGAAAAAGTATGAGATGCATCAAAACCTTCTCCATCTAGCCAGGAAGGATTGTATGTCCCTCTTTTGCCATCACAATGTTAAGAAAAAAAGCCCATATTTTGCTTATTGCATTTTATTATTATTTATTTATTTTCTTTGTCAATAACATGAACTTAAACTAGGTTTGCAATCAAATTTTTTAGTTATGGATAATACCGTCTTAGCTCAAATTGCATCTCAAATCAGACGAGACATCGTAAGAATGGTTCATGCTGTTCAAAGCGGTCATCCTGGCGGGTCTTTGGGTTGTACAGATTTCCTTACGGCATTGTATTTTAAGCAGATGAAAAGAAACAGCCATTTTGAAATGGATGGAATTGGTGAGGATTTGTTTTTTCTAAGTAATGGACATATCTCTCCACTGTTATATAGCTGTTTGGCTCGTACTGGCTATTTTCCTATTGCAGAATTAGCCACTTTTAGAAAAATAAACAGTCGTTTGCAAGGTCATCCTACAACTCACGAAGGTTTGCCTGGCGTAAGAATGTCAAGCGGCTCTCTTGGTCAGGGATTAAGTGTGGCATTAGGCGCAGCTTTAGCCAAAAAATTGAATGGAGATGACGCCATAGTATATTCTCTTCACGGAGATGGCGAATTGGACGAAGGACAAAATTGGGAAGCCATTCTTTTTGCGGCACATAAAAAAGTAGACAACCTTATCGCAACAATTGATTACAATGGCCAGCAAATTGATGGTTCTACAAAATCAGTCATGGGTTTGGGTAGTTTAAAAGCAAAATTTGAATCTTTTGATTGGCTGGTTGTAGAAATGAATGGTAATGACATGGAGGAGGTATTGGCTGGATTGGATAAAGCAAAATCACTATTGGGGAAGGGAAGTCCCGTGGTAATATTGATGACAACTATAATGGGAAAGGGAATAGATTTTATGGAAGGCACTCACGAATGGCATGGCATTGCACCCAACGATGAACAATTAAAAAAAGCACTTGATCAATTGCCGGAAACTTTGGGCGATTACTGATACTAGTTATGCTAATGTTGATTTGTGACGGGCAGCTTTTATGGAAGGGATCCAGGAAGCAATCACAACGATAACCAATGATGTAAATGTTACCAGCAAATAATCGGTAGCAATAGCTTTGACAGGAAAATAGTCAACTAAAAAAGAACCACCTTCTATTTTTATAAATTTGAAATGTATTTGCAACAAGCTTATGGTTGCAGCAAGGATAATGCCTATTACTGTTCCAATTATTCCCAACAACAATCCTTCTGCGAGAAAAATATTTCGAATCTGTCCAAACGTCGCACCCATACTATTGAGTATGGCAATGTCTTGTTTTTTTTCCAGTACAAGCATAGATAACGCACTGATCATGTTAAAGGCAGCGATGATTAAAATTAAAGTAAGCACCAAATAAATGGCCCACTTTTCAGTCTTCATGGT
>CALQJK010000059.1:0-9587 GCA_943330875.1 Chitinophaga pinensis | reverse complement strand
GAATTGATACTGTTTTTGGAAGAGGGCAATGCACCTGTAAAGGAAGATAATAGCATCATGATTACAAATGTTGGAGGCCTTGGAGGTTTTCAATATTTGAATCCGTATGGCTCTTATGTTTCCATCCCTTTTGATCACCATGTTTATGGTATTTCAGATGAGAAGTTGAGCAGCATCAGAACCTTTAAAATTTCACTTCCGAGTTATAAAATAGTATTTAATAAATCAGCTGCTTCTGCTATTAATGTTAATGGTACGGAATACCCATTGCAACTTTCTCAAGATTTCAATACGCTTGCTATGAGTGTTTTAAAGGAAAGGTATTTATCAGAGATTGCAAAAGCAATGGCTCGTTTTTTAGTAAAAAAATTGGTTGAAGTAGGTGCGGAAAAAGTTGCAGTAAGCATCGCTGAAAATAAAAACTCAAAGGACAAAGAAGGAAATACAACTGAAGCGCAAAGAAAGAAAAATCAAGAGAACGCTGAAAATATTGGTAAAGTTGTAGGTTTTCTTGTCAATATGGCTAATTCCATAACCGAAAAAGCTGATACAAGATCCTGGTTGAGCCTGCCCGCATATATCAGTTATGTTAGAGTTCCTTTGAAAAGCGGTGAAAATAATATCAGTGTAAATTATAAGGGAACAAAAAAATCAATACTTATTCTGGGAGATAAAGGTCTTCAAATGAAAAGTATAGCGGTAGAGTAATGGTGTAAATCGCCACAGCTTCATCATATAATTAGAGGATATTTCTAATTACAATTTTATCTCTTCATCAGTATTGTCAAAGAAACGGAATTCTGTAAGGTGGTAACTGTTATTCGCCTTGACTTTAATATGCTGTTTGTATTTCCAACACCATTTAATTCTTCGTGATAGGAGACCGCAAGTAAGATAAGAATACAAAATAGGATGGACCGTTATAGTTAATCCTTTGTGTTTTTGCATGATTAAATAGTTCAGGTTTTTGGCAATTTCCTCCTCCATAATTAAGGTAGATGAAACTGTTCCGGAACCATTACAACTTGGACACAATTCGCTTGTATTAATATTCATTTCAGGCTTCATGCGCTGCCTTGTGATTTGCATCAAACCAAATTTAGTGATAGGAAGTACGGAATGTTTAGCCCTGTCGCTTCTCATTAATTCTTCCATTGCATCCGCTAACCTTTTTTTATTATCCATTAGCTTCATGTCAATAAAATCAACCACGATAATACCGCCAAGATCACGAAGTCGGAGTTGTCTTGCGACTTCTGCAGCAGCTTCTAAATTGGTTTCCAGCGCGTTTTCCTCTTGGTTATTACTTACACTTTTGTATCCACTATTCACATCAACCACATGTAAGGCCTCTGTGTGTTCAATGATAAGATAGGCGCCACTTGGTAAATTAACCGTCTTTCCAAAAGATGCTTTAATTTGCTTGGTCACACCGTAAGTATCAAATAGAGAATTAGCATTATTATGAAGAGAAAGGATGTCTAATTTATCCGCTGCAATGCGTTGAAGGTAACTTTTAGTTTCATTGAAAATCGCTTTATCGTTAACGACAATGCGATTAAAGTCAGCACTTAATAAATCTCTCAGAATACTGTTTGTTTTACCTTGTTCACTGAGAATTCGCGTAGGAGCAACAGCGGAACATAGATTGGCTTGAATTGATTTCCAAGTAGCTTCCAAGCTCAATAAATCTTCATGCAGTTCTGCGGTACTTTTACCTTCAGCAGCTGTTCTTACAATTACTCCAAGATTTTTAGGCTTAACCGCTTCAATAATCTTATGTAAACGCTTCCGTTCCTCACTGGAATGAATTTTTCTTGAAACTGCAACAATATCATTAAATGGAGTAACTACAACGAATCTTCCAGGTAAAGAAACTTCACAAGTAAGGCGAGGCCCTTTTGCTGCGATGGGTTCTTTAAGGATTTGTACTAAAATATTGGGTTTACCTGTAAGTACATCATTAATCTTTCCTGTTTTAATAATTTCTGGTTCTACCTTAAATTTTGAAAAATCAAAGGAATCCCCTTTTTTTTGATTGATAGAAAGATTAGTGAATTTTAGGATAGAACGAATATATGGGCTTAAGTCAGTGTAATGAAGAAAGGCATCTTTATCAAAGCCTACGTCAACGAAAGCAGCATTTAAACCTGGGATTAGTTTTTTTACTTTTCCGAGATACATGTCTCCCAGAGCGAAGTTCGCATCAACTTTTTCATTGTGCAACTCCACTAATTTCTTGTCTTCCAACAATGCAATTTCCACACCTTGCGGAGTTGCATTAATGATTAGTTCCTTGGTCAAATGTTTTATTTTTAAGACCCTTATGCAGCACGATAGTAATAACTTGCATTACAAAGTTTGAGTTTGTATTACAGCAAATCACTGTGAGCAGGTAAGAAGCACACATTCACCAAAAAGAAAAAATAGCAATCGATGGACGTATAATTTATATAAAACTATACGCATGGCAAAAGCGTTTCAAAATAAATTGAAATTATCTTTTCTTATGACGATTCTTTCTTAAACGTTTTTTACGCTTATGAGTAGCGATTTTATGACGTTTTCTTTTTTTACCACAAGGCATAACCTAGTCTTTTTTGTTATAAATATTATTAATTCTTTCTGTTTTCTTGAAATAGCGTCTTTATTCTTTCGTCTATTTCTTTTGAATATTCCGCATCATTTGCAAGACGTTTGCTAATGTTATACCATTTAACCGCAGCATCCATGTTTCCAAGAGCAGCATACGTGTCAGCTAAAAATGCGATAGCTTCCAAATTATTAGGTTCTTGCGCAACTACTTTTGTTAGTCTGGCAATAGCTTTATCATATTGACCAGAAACATACCCTCCAACTCCCAGCACCAATTGCGCTTTCATGTTTGTTGAATCCCTTCTCACTACTCCCAGCAACTCTTGTATGCCCTTCATCGTTTCTTGTGGGTTCCCATTTCTGCCTTTCCCATAAACATAACAACTTGCTAGCCCAATTTTCAAATCTTCATTTTCAGGATTGATTGCAATTGCTTTTTCAAAAAGTGAAATAGCTTCGGCAGATTCCCATTCCAACTTAGATAAATTTTGTTCTCCTCTTAAGGAGCTTAAAAATAATTGGGCTGCGAAGGTGAGCTTTTTTTCTGAATTATCCAACTTTGATGCTTCACTAATAAAATAAGCATAGATTTCCTGAGAGAAAATACTATCCTTCCAAAAGTTCGCTGCTTGAGTGTAGGCCTCAATCTTCAGGGTATTTTCCCCCTGGTTAAATTTATTTTCAATTTGTGTTAAGAAATCCACTTGAGTAGGGCTGAGTAGTTTCTTTTGTGTTTGTATAAATGACTGAATGTCAAATACTTCGATTTTTTTTTCAGTTGAGACTGCAGGTGTTTTTTGTTCAGAAATTGTTTTTCCAATAAAAAAAAGAAACAGCACAAAAAGTAGACCGCCGCTGGCGAGGATATATTGTTTTTTCACTATATAAAATTATTTTCTGCCAATATTAATTGGTTTGGCAGGGGCGCAAAGGTAGATTAATCTTCGTTATCTTCCTTTAATTCAGGAGCTTCTTTGATATGTGGAGATGATTTGATCTCCTGTACAAATTCTTTAGCAGGCTTGAATGCGGGAATGAAATGTTCTGGAATGGCTACGGAAATATTTTTCTTAATATTGCGACCTATTTTAGCAGCTCTTTTTTTAATAATAAAGCTACCAAACCCTCTGATATAAAGGTTTTCACCTGCGGCCATTGAGGATTTTATTTCTCTGAACATGGTTTCCAGTGTAACCATCACATCAACTTTTGGTATGCCGGTTTTTTCGGAAATCTTGTTTATTAGATCTGCTTTTCTCATATCAAAAAAAATTTCATAGTAAGTTATAGTATATTTTTGAGAAAACCAAAATAAGATCATGATTATCAATAGGTTTGTCAGAAATTTGTCCCTACATGGCAATAAAACTTCTTAAAGAACATATCTTTTTTACAAAAACGCTTCTGGATTGGAATGAAAAATCTAATTCGAGAGAGATGCCATGGAAATACGAAAAAGATCCTTATAAAATTTGGCTTAGCGAAATTATACTTCAACAAACAAGGGTAGAACAAGGTTGGGATTACTATAATCGATTTGTCAAAAAATTCCCAACAGTTCAAAAATTGGCAAGTGCCAAGGAGGCGGAAGTGTTTAAACTTTGGGAAGGGTTGGGCTATTACAATAGGTGTAAAAACTTAATCACTACCGCAAAAAATATTGCACAAGATTTAGATGGAATATTTCCCAATACCTACGAAGGACTGCTATCACTGAAAGGTATTGGGCCTTATACTGCGGCTGCTATTGCCTCATTTGCTTATAATTTACCTCATGCTGTTGTGGATGGAAATGTTACTAGAGTATTATCCCGATTTTTTGGAATACCTACACCAATAGATTCCAGTAGTGGGAAAAAAGAATTTCCAGTTTTGGCTCAAACCTTATTGGATAAAAAGTTTCCTGGGATTTACAACCAATCCATCATGGATTTTGGCGCAACTATCTGTAAACCAAAGTTGCCTTTATGCAAGAATTGTATGATGTCGAAAAATTGTGTTGCTTTTCAAGAAAACAAGGTAAATGAGCTTCCTGTTAAATCGAAATCAATAATTGTAAAAGAAAGATGGTTCTATTATTTGGTTGCCAGTTATAAAGATAAAACCTATATCAGAAAGCGAGTGCAACAAGATATTTGGCAAAATTTGTATGAATTTATTTTGATTGAAGAGGATTCTTTTCACTTCGTAGAAGATATCATTAAATCAAATAAATACAAAGCGATTGTTAGCTCAAAAGCTGAACTCATAAAGTGTTCTGCGTTGTGTAAACAAAAGTTAACCCATCAAACGATTCATTGCATATTTATTCATCTAAAACTACATCAACCCCTTAGTATGGAAGGTCTTGAACTTAAAGATGATAAAGGGATGAAAAAAATAGCTTTCCCTCGTTTGATTACGAACTATTTTAAGGTGGAAATTCTTTAGTGATTTTAAATTGTATCTTTATTCGATTTTAATTTCTGCTAACAATTTTAATGGCAAATTCTTTATGAGAGGTTTAAATAGAGTGACGCTGATTGGGCATTTGGGCAAAGATCCGGAAATGCAATTTTTGGAAGGTAATGTTGCTGTAGCTAAATTCTCTTTAGCAACTTCTGAAACTTTTAAAGATAAAACGGGAAAATTAATTTCTCAAACAGAATGGCATTCGATTGTTTTGTGGAGAGGTTTGGCAGAATTGGCTCAAAAATATTTGCACAAAGGAAGTCTTGTATATATTGAAGGCCGATTGAAAAACAGAAGCTGGGAAGATAAAGAAGGCAACAAAAAATATGCTACGGATATTGTTGGGGATAATTTAATTTTATTGGATAAAAATGAGGAGTTTAGTAACAAAAGTAGCATCAATAAAGAGCAAAATTTAAGCGGTTTGTCAGCAGATAATGAAGAAGAAACTAAAGGCTTGCCTTTCTGATTTATTACGGGATAAATATACTAACCGCAATTGTTAACATAAATAGTAGATTTTGGAATACCATTCGGTTTTATTTGCGCCATTTCCTTCTTTTCATTTCTTGTCGATATCGACTGCAGAAACTACAGTGCTGGTTGTAGCCATTATCGTGTTGTATTTAATTTCTTTTTTCCTGGCAGGAAGCGAAGTCGCTTTTTTTTCATTGACGTCAAAAGATATTAATATTTTAAAAACAAGAAAGCAACCTTCTTTCAGACGAATTGTTAATTTATTAGAACAGCCTAAAATCTTATTTGCCGCTATTTTAATCACCAACAGTTTTGTAAATATTGGCATTATTCTTATTTTTAATTTGCTGATTAATGGATGGATTTCGGAACCTTTATTTCATTCCGAATTAGCTAATTTTTCCATAAAAGTCGGGATAGTTTCTTTCTTTATTATCTTATTTGCCGAAGTGCTTCCAAAAGTATGGGCTACACATCATAAAGTGTGGTTTGCCTCCGCTTCATCATTGATTGTCGAAATATTTTATAGCGTTTTCTATCGATTAAGTAAACGATTTGTCCGCTATAGTGATCGCATTGAGAAAAGCGGTTTGCATAAAAATACTTTAGGTTCGGATGACAATAATAATTTAGATGACGCCATAGATTTGCTGCCGGAAAATGAAGCCAGTATAGAGGAAAAGCAGATTTTAAAAGGCATACGAAAATTTGGGGGCACATCAGTGAAGCAGGTAATGCGTACACGTTTAGACGTTAGTGGGATAGATTTTTCAGTTTCTATCCAAGATATTAAAAAACAGGCCGAGGATTTGCATTACTCACGTTTACCTGTGTACCAATCTAATCTTGATGAAATTGTAGGGGTTTTACACATGAAAGATTTGTTGCCTTATTTAGATCAATTAGAAAGTTTTGACTGGCACCCTTTAATCAGAAATCCTTATTTTGTTCATGAGCAAAAATCGATAGAAGATTTATTGCAAGAATTCAGATCCAAGCGAATACATTTCGCCATCGTTGTGGATGAGTTTGGAGGAACCTCAGGAATCGTTACGCTGGAAGATATTTTAGAAGAAGTAATAGGAGAAATTAAAGATGAGTTTGATGATGAAGAAAGTATAAATAAAAAAATTGACGATTTTAATTATATTTTTGAAGGGAAAACAATGATTAATGATGTTTGTAAATCATTGAAAATATCAATCAATTCTTTTGATGCTATTCGAGGTGACAGCGATTCTTTGGCCGGACTTGTATTAGAAATTGCAGGTGAATTTCCTCAGGTAAATGAAGAGTTTATGCATGATGAATATAAATTCATTCCATTGGAAATAAATAAAAACAGGATAGATAAAGTGAAGGTGATTATTCAAACTAAAAATGCTGCAGAATAATAAAATGAGATTAACTAAATGTTGCTTGCTGGGATTGATAATCATTGGAACCGTTTGTTGCGCTTCTTGTAATTCTAATTATACCTCCAAAAAAAAGGGCTATTTTAAAATTGCACTTCCTTCGCATGGATATCAAACTTTCAACGATTCTACATTTCCTTATTCTTTCGAATATCCAGTTTATGCTACTATTATCAAGGATAGCACCTACTTTGACAGTACTCCGGAAAACAATTATTGGATCAATGTTGATTTTCCCACTTTAAATGCGCGGATATTTTTGAGCTATAAAATTATTGGAGGGAAAGCGCCTTATAAAATAAAGCAACCAGATGGCACTTACAAGGATTCCTTTGGTATAAATAAATTCGATTTGATGGTAAATGATGCTTTTAATCTGACCAATAAGAATGATGTATTGGCCAGTTCAATAAATGAAAGTCTTATTCAAACAGCAAATGGCATTTCTGGTATCTTCTTCAAAGTTGGCGGTAATGCCGCTACCGCAAAACAATTTTTTCTTAGCGATACGACCACTCATTTTTTAAGAGGGGCATTGTATTTTGACACTACACCTAATGCGGATTCCCTGAAACCAGTTCAGGATTTTCTTCAAACAGATATTGA
The DNA here is from genome assembly GCA_943330875.1 of Chitinophaga pinensis. GTDB lineage: Bacteria > Bacteroidota > Bacteroidia > Chitinophagales > Chitinophagaceae > Ferruginibacter > Ferruginibacter pinensis_G. The sequence goes on along the minus strand of CALQJK010000059.1, from coordinate 2,043 downwards.
GCATTTCATTAACACGTTTAAATGGAAAAAAAATCAGTCAGTAAATCAATGACGATAAAAACTAATAAAATTCCAATAGCTTCTTCTCAAATCATTCATTAATCCAACGTATTTTTGCAAAATGATAGCCATCAATAATGTATTAGTAAGTGATCAAATAGTCAGTGAACAATTTGTATGTGACTTGAATAAATGCAAAGGGGCTTGTTGCGTTGATGGAGATGCCGGTGCGCCATTAGACAAAAGTGAGTTAAAGTATATTGATGAAGTTTTTGATAAAGTACTGCCTTATTTAAATGAAAAAAGTAAAAAAGAAATTGAAAAGCAAGGACGATTTGTATATGACAGAGAGTATGGTTGGGTAACGCCAACGATAAATAGCCAGATTTGTGTGTATGGTATAGTTGATAAAAATGGAATTGTGAAATGCGGTATTGAACAGGCTTATCTTGACGGAAAAATAAAATGGAAAAAGCCAATCAGTTGCCATTTGTTTCCTGTGATCGTTAAAAAAAGTTCTGATGGTGTTACAGAATATGCCAATTACGAACCAAGAGAAGATAACTGTAAAGCCGCTTGTTCACTGGGAAAGAAATTAAAAGTACCTGTATATCAATTTTTAAAAGAGCCATTGGTAAGAAAATTTGGCGAAGAATTTTATCAGGCACTTGAAGCCACAGCTGCGCATTTGAATTCAAAAAAATAAGTAAAAAAATCATCTTTTAAAATCCATTAATGAAAAAAATATCCATTCCATTTGCACCATTATTTTCTTTGTTGTTTTTATTTTCTTGCTCAGTGAATAAAGCAAAAATTGATAATGACTTAAAGGAATATTTCAGTGACAACAAAGTTGAAGGTTCTTTTTCCATGCTTAATAATGCTGATGGAGAAATTACAGTCTACAATATTTCGATGGATACCGCTAGGGTTAGTCCTTTTTCAACCTTCAATATTTTAAATGCATTGATTGCTTTAGAAAATGGAGTGGTTACAGATCTTGATATGAATATAAAAACCTCTGACACTATAGCTAATCAGGGAATGAAAATTACACAAGCTTTCAAATCCAATTTTACGCCATTTTTTCAGGAAATCTCCAAGAAAACAGGGAAAGAAGCGATGCAAAAATGGGTGGATAGCATTTCTTATGGGAATAAAAATATTGGCGATAGTCTTCATTCCTTCTGGGTTGATAATAAATTAAAAATTTCTCCAGATGAACAATTAGGTTTTTTAAAGCGTTTGTATTTTGATCAATTGCCTTTTAGAAAGTCTGTTCAGTTACAAGTTAGGGATATGATGGTTCAGGAAGATAATAGCGCGTATAAATGGAGTTATGTTATGGGAAATGGGAAAGATGAAAATGATCAGTTTGTTTCTTGGTTAATTGGTTGGGTAGAAGAAAATAGACATGTTTATTTTTTCACAACGTTGATAAAGTATACCGAAAAGAACCAGCAACAAGATCAAGTTGTATTGAAGATCTCAAAAGATATTTTAACCCATTATGATTTTTTTAAAGGGAAAAAATAACATTCGTAAATAAATAATTATGCAGTCATATTGTTCATCATTGACAAACTATAAACGGCTCCAGACAAGAGTTGTAAAAGTGGGGAATCTTTTATTGGGTGGAAATCATCCGATAAGCATTCAGACTATGACTACAACTGACACCATGGATACCATGGCTACGGTAGAACAAACGATACGTTGTATTAAAGCGGGCGCTGCATTAGTTCGCATTACAGCGCCTTCCAAAAACGAGGCAGAGAATTTACAAGCGATAAAAGATGAATTAAGAAAAAGGGGTTACGATACACCGTTAGTTGCGGATATTCATTTTACACCAAATGCTGCAGAGATTGCCGCAAGAATTGTGGAGAAAGTAAGGGTTAATCCGGGCAATTATGTTGACAAGAAAAAGTTTGAACAAATTGAATATACCGACGCTGAATATCTGGAGGAGATAGATCGCATCAGAGAAAAATTTACACCATTGGTGCTGATTTGCAAAGAGTATGGAACTGCCATGCGCAT
>CALQJK010000058.1:0-9653 GCA_943330875.1 Chitinophaga pinensis | reverse complement strand
GTTAGCATAAGAATACGTGTACATTCCACTCGTTGTGTAATCATCACCATGCCAGCTATAGGTTTCACATGCCGTATCTCTTACTACATTATGTGTGCCATAGTTAATCGTTAAATGAAGGGTATCCATGGAGGCACAACTGGATGTGTTAGTATAAGAATAAGTATACATGCCGCTCGAGGTGTAATCATCACCATGCCAGCTATAGGTTTCACATGCAGTATCTCTTACTACATTATGTGTGCCATAGTTAATCGTTAGATAAAGGGTATCCATGGAGGCACAACTGGATGCATTAGTATAAGGATAAGTGTAAGTCCCGCTTGATGTATAAGCATCACCATGCCATACATAGGTCTCACATGCCGTATCAGTTAGTGAATTGTGTGTACCGTAATTAATAGTAAGATTCAAAGTAACTAAAGAGTCGCATCCAACTGCATTTGTAAATAAATGTGTAGGGTTGCCACTTGTAGTATATTCATTTTCATACCATATAAAAGATTCACATGCAGTTGCACTAGTATCCCCTGTTGATGGATTCAGTACAGTAATAGTAACATAAGCAGTATCAGTATTTAAACTTTCATCAACTACAGTAACCATATAGATTGTTGTTACTGTAGGCGCTACTGTAATACTACTAGTAGCCGAATCCCCTATGTCCCACAAATAAGTCAACGTACCATCTCCTGATGCCGAAGTATTTAAAATTACTGAGTTCCCCTGACAAACAGAACTGGAAGTAGGCGTAATAAAAACAGTAGCTTGTCCTTTAGAACAAACTGCAGAAAGTAAGAAGCCGACAAGAAAGAAAGAAAATGGTAGTGAAGATTTTATTTTCTTTATGGCCATCTTAATTGAAGTATGCATATTGGGATAATTTATTGCAAATGGATAATTTAATAACTACAACTAATTTTAAACTAAAATTAACAAACGAAAAAATGGATAATTTATTTTGTCAACAAATCAAAAATCAATGTTCAATAGGCTTTATATAAAAGTATGCAGTAAAAAAACCTAACTAAATTGACTAGGAAAGGGATATTTAAAGCAATCAAAATTAGCTTTATTTGCGCAATTTGAAAAATTTAAATCCGATTATAGCTATTATATTACTCCACAATAAGTAATTATACTTATATGTAAAATAAGGATTAATACTTATTTTTACTGTCTTTTAGATAGTTAACAACTAATTGCCTATTATTTATGTTTACACGAACGACATCAATAAGTTAATAATAAATTAATCCACTAACTGAAAATGCAGAGGCCTCTTCTTCCCATAGCTATACTTATATCATTACTACTATCAAGTACGATTGTAATTGCCCAGGAGTCCCATAGCAAAATCAAAAAAGAAAAAAAAGAGGCAGAAGAAAGAGAAAAGAGAAAAGAGAAAGAGGGAGAAAAGGAAGAAAGGAAATTTGAAGAGGAAAATGATGAATATGATGGCCCGGATAAAGCAGCTGCATTTGAATTTCAAAGAACAAAAGATCCTACAACAGGAAAAGTTCCCAGGGAAAAAATCATCGCAGCCATTGAGATGACAAAGAAATCAAAGGAAAATGCTGCTTTAAGAAACTTAAGTTCGAGATCGACTATTACTACATGGGTAGAAAGGGGGCCTAATAGCGATGTAGTTGGAAGCAGTAATGGAAATACTCGTCCAAACAGTGGCGTTGCTTCAGGACGAGTAAGAGCCATTCTTGTAGATTCTTCAGATGCAACCCATAAGACCATTTGGGTTGGTGGCGTTGATGGAGGGCTATGGAAAACCACAGACATTACAACTTCTCCAGCAAATTGGAAGTTAGTAAACGATTATTTGAGCAACCTTGCCATCACTGATATTTGTCAAAATCCAAGAGGGAACAGGGATACAATGTATTTCTGTACAGGTGAGGGATATTACAACTCTGATGCAGTAAAAGGGAATGGCGTTTTCAAAAGTGTAGATCATGGAGTAACATGGACGCTATTAACCAGTACGATATCTTATGGCTTTTGCACGAGAATTCTGTGTGATTATTTAGGAAATATTTATTTAGCTACAAACGGTAATGGGCTTCTACGCTCAGTAAATGGGGGTAATTCTTGGACAACAATAACACCAACTGGATTAAGCACAAACATTTGTGACCTAGAAATCAGTTCAACAAGTGGAATAGGACGACTACATTTAGTGGCTGGCATTTTCAGTACACAAGCATACCGCTATACAGACATTTCTGCAACTGCAACAAGCTCTACAGGATGGAATACGCCAACAACTACATTTACTTCTGGTTCACAAAGAGCTGAAATCGCTTGCAAGGGCAGTGTTTTATATGCACTTCCAGCAGATGCCACCTACGAGGTTCCTACTATTTATAAATCTACAGATGGTGGCACAAACTGGGCTGCAACTTCAGGTCAGCCGTCAAGTGGATGGGCAAGTGGCCAGGGCTGGTATGCATTATCGGTAGATATCAATACTGCCAATACCAACCAATGTATTATTGGTGGACTTGATGCATACAAAACAACAGATGGAGGAGCTACCTGGACTCAAATCTCCACATGGGTAGGCACTTCAGGGCAATATGTACATGCCGATATTCATAAAATACTTTGGTTTGACGGAGGTACTAAATTATTATTTGGATGTGATGGAGGTGTTCATTATTCCAGTAATGGAGGATCAACTATACGTGACCGTAATACAGGACTTCGAATCAAACAATTTTACTCTTGTGCCATACACCCTTCTACTACAAATTTTTTATTAGGCGGCGCGCAAGATAACGGCACTCATTTATTAACAGGTGCAGGATTATCCTCTTCAACTGAAGTTACTGGTGGAGATGGCGCATTTGTTGCCATAGATCAGGATCAGGCAGCATACCAGTTTGGAGCTTATGTGTATAACAATTACCGAAGATCTACAAATACAGGAACTGCCTGGTCGGGCATTGATTTCAAAAAAGGAACCTCCGCATCTCCAATTGAATTCGGAAGCTTTATCAACCCTTTTGAATACGACAATACTAATAACATAATCTATGCTGGTGCAGACGCTGGAGAATTTTTCAGGTGGACTACTGCGCAAACTACTACTGCAAGCACCTATTATTCAACAACAGGGTTCCCAACGGGTGCTAAAATCATTTCAGGAATTACTGCATTAAACAACTCAAAGGTAACGACCCTAAAAGCTTCTCCTTACACTTCAAATCGTGTTTATTTCGGCACAGCAGGAGGAAGAATAGTTTATATGAACCGCGCTGACACAGCGACAATAAGTTCATCCGGCATAAATATAACGGGAACGGGTATGCCAACAGCCAACGTTTCTTGCATTAACATTGGAACAAGTGACCAATATTTAATTGCATGCTATACAAATTACAGCGTTACTCATATTTGGGTTTCTATAAATGGAGGAACGTCCTGGACAGCGATAGATGGCAACCTACCTGATATGCCTGTACGCTGGTGCATGTTTTACCCAGGTTTAAATACGCAAGCAATTATCGCAACAGAGACAGGCGTTTTCACTACAGACTCTATAAATGGAAGTTCCACAGTTTGGAATGCAAGTGCTAGTTTCCCAGCAGTAAGAACTGATATGCTGAAATACAGAAGCTCAGATGGGACATTAGTTGCAGCAACTCATGGAAGAGGATTATGGACCACAACAGTTACAACATGTACACCTGTCAATCTATTGGCTAGCAATAATGGGCCTATTTGCACAGGTCAAACCTTAAATATTTCAGGCACTAGTGATCAAGCCTCTGCAACTTATAGCTGGAGTGGACCAAATGGATTTTCCTCAACAAGCTTAAGCCCATCTATTTCAAATATAACTTCCGCCGCAATAGGAACTTATACATTGACTGCGACATACAATAATTGCATTTCTTCAACATCAACAACCGTATCTATAATTTCACCAGCCGTGATAACGGCATCAAATAATGGACCGCTATGTCAGGCGCAAACGCTTAATCTACTTGGAGTAAGTGACCAATCAACTGCTACATATAGTTGGAGTGGGCCGAATGGATTTTCTTCCACATCATTAACTCCTTCTGTTACAAATACAACAACAGCCGCAACAGGAACTTATACACTAACGTCAATGTATAGTGGCTGCACATCCAGTACAACCACAAGTGCAGTTATCAATTCAGCCACAGCACCTACAATAAGTGCTTCAAGCAATAGCCCTTTATGCACAGGACAAACATTGAACATTACAGGAACAAGCAATCAACCCACTGCAACATATAGCTGGAGTGGACCAAATGGATTTTCTTCTACATCTTTAAGTTCTTCCATTACAAATAGTACAACAATCGCGACAGGAACTTATATACTCACTGCTACTTATAGCGGGTGCATTTCCACCTCCTCAACGACAGTAACTATTAATGAAGCTGGCCCTTTAACTACAGGGACTTCAATATGCCAAGGCGGAAGTGGGAGCATATCTTCCTCTTCTAGTTGTACTGGCTATGCTAATGCGGGCACAACTTTTTCAGGAACATGGAATGCATTAACTGACCCAATTGCAAAGCGCATTTCGAGTATAACAAATTCTGGTACCTGTTCTTTTGATGCGACTATTACCAGAAATTATGTGACTACCTCTTTCCAAGTGAGTACCACAGGAACGTATACTTTTGAAATGAATAGCAATTCATCCTTTGATGGAATGGGCTATATCGTCAGTGGCAGTTTTGTCCCCGGAAATTGTTCGGGTGGAGGAACCTGGATTGTTGGAGATGATGATGGCGGCTCCACAAACAGTGAACCTCTTTTAACAGCGAATTTAACAGCTGGAGTTACCTATAAATTAATCTCAACCACTTGGGCATCATCATCCGGAACATATTCCGGCCCATTCGGATGGACCATAACGCCTCCCAGTGGTGGTCAGATAATGTTATATGGAACTGCTAATTTAGAATGGTATACAGCTTCTTCTGGGGGAACAGCTATTGGCAGTGGAAGCCCTTTCAATCCTGTAGGAGTTTCAGGATCAGGATTAAGCAATACCAATTCAACAGGCACGACAACCTATTACGCAGTTTGTTCAAATAATTCCAATGGCTGCAGAACCGCTACTACTTTTACTATTAACCCTCCCCCATCTACCCCAACTGCTACTTTAACACAACCAACTTGTACGGTAAGCACAGGATCAATAACCGTAACATCTTCTTTAACCGGACTTTCTTTCAGCATTGACGGAAGCACTTATACCAATACCACAGGGATTTTCAACGGACTGGCTGCTGCCAATTACAGCCTAACGGCCAAGAATAGCAGCGGATGCATTTCCTCTCCTGTAAGTCTGACTATTAGTGCTCAGCCAACTACTCCATCTGTTCCAACTGCTACTTTAACACAACCAACTTGCACGGTAAGTACCGGATCAATAACCATAACATCTTCTCTAACCGGACTTTCTTTCAGCATTAACGGAAGCACTTATACAAATACCACAGGGTTTTTCAACGGACTCGCTGCTGCCAATTACAGCCTAACGGCCAAGAATAGCAGCGGATGTATTTCTTCGCTAACAAGTTTGGCAATTAATGCGCAGCCTACAAACTGCAATACCACACTACATGTAAAAGTATATTTACAAGGATATTATTTGACTGCTGGAAATCAACGTGCTACATTATCTGATCTAGGGTTAAATAACACCAATAACGAAACAGATAGCATACAAATTAATTTATGGAGTCCTTCTTCGTTGTCTAACAATAATCCTAACTATAGCAAAGAAACCATTTTGCATGCTGATGGAAGTGCAACAGCCCTCTTTCCTGCCTCAACTTTAGGAAAAAGTTTCTACATAGCAGTTAAGCACAGAAGTTCAATAGAGACATGGAGCAAAGACTCCGTTACCATTTCTATAGTAACTAATTATGATTTTACAAATAGTGAAAACAAAGCTTATGGAGATGGTATAAATCCACCAATGATTCATTTTAATGATGGGAAATATGGAATTTATAGTGGTGATGTCAACCAAGATGGTGGCATAGACATTATTGATATGCAAGGAATCGAAAATGATGCATCTAATTTTCAATATGGATATAATTCAACCGATGTAAATGGAGATTTGGGAAGCGACATATTAGACATGCAAATTGTCGAAAATAATAGTGGTTTATTTATTTACTACGCTAGACCTTATTAAAATCTTATCAAATCCTTAATGAAATATTTGATTTAAAAACAGTTTCATTTCATTCCATAATAAAGTGTCAGCATTTTTATTATACGCAATAGGAATATTGAATTTCTTACCCCATTCAGTTGCATCCGGATTTGAAAAGGCATGAGTTGCTCCATCATATAGAACGAACTTATAATTGACACCAATTGAATCCATCTGCTTTTTAAATTGATTAACTTCTTCAGTTTTTACAATGCCTTTTCCTGAAATAGCCTTACAATAACAAAAACTTGTATGGCAGAAAAAAAGCAAAACCTAGTCCGAAAAGTAGCCAGCCATATAAAAGACGAAGTGATGCACAAATGGCTAAAATCGTTCGAGAAATTCACCAAGAGGGCCTTCCCCAAGCGTACCGCTCTTTTCTTTCATTTACTTAATACAGCTTTATATTCATTCAATTCCTCAGTAGCTACTTCAATAGCTTTTATTTTTTATTGTAAATTGAAATAATTTGCGGCATTGTTAAAACATATATTTTTAACCAAACTTCCAATCCATTTCTCATCGTTAGGCATTAAACCTTTCTGCATTTCATCGCCGAGCAAATTACACAATACTCTTCTAAAATATTCATGTCTGGAAAAAGAAAGGAAGCTTCTGCTGTCCGTAATCATTCCCACGAATGTGCTTATCGTTCCCATATTAGACAAAGCGTTCAATTGCTTTTCAATGCCATCTTTTTGATCTAAGAACCACCATCCAGAACCATATTGTATTTTACCTTTAGTTTTTCCATCATTAAAATTCCAACACATTGCAGCAAACATTTCATTGTCTGCTGGATTGTTATTGTATAAAATAGTTTTTGCCAGCTCATCAGTTTTATCAAGTGCATCAAGAAATAATGATAAAGCTTGAGCCTGATTGAAATCTCCAATAGAGTCAACGCCTGCATCTGCACCAATTGCATTCAATAATCTTGAGTTATTGTTTCTTAAAGCACCTAAATGAAATTGTTGCACCCATCCCTTTTTATGATAGAGATTACACAAGTGCATCAAAACAACTCCCTTAAATCTTTCCTGCTGAGAAAAAACAAGTACATTTTTGTCTTCTATATAATGCTTAAACTCATTTTCTAATGCTGTTGAATTTTCAAAATGAACTGGCATATTAAATAAACCATGATCTGACATTCTACAGCCCTTCTCATGAAAATAATTAAGTCTAATTTCCAATGCATGCAACAAATCGGACAATTGAATAATCTTTACAGCGCTTACTTGTTCAAGTTTTTTAAGATACTCCATGAAGCTGCTTTTGTTAGATATATTAAATACTTTGTCGGGCCTAAACGAGGGCAATACTTTTATCCCGATATTGTTCTTATGAATATCTTGATGGTGATCAAGATTATCGCAAGGGTCATCAGTGGTGCCTAGCATTTGCACCTTGAATTGTTTTAAAATCCCTTGAGTAGAAAAATTTTCCTCTTGCAACAAGTCATTACAAGTTGAGTAAATTGATTGTGCAGAGGATGCGTTTAAATAAGTATTTATGCCAAAGGGAAAGTTCAATTCCATTTGAGACCAATGAAATAAAGGATTGCGAACAGTTTCAGGGAAACAATTAGCCCAGGCCATGAATTTCTCTTCGTCAGTAGTATTGCCTGTAATGTATTTCTCTTCCACTCCCAATCCTCTCATTGCTCTCCATTTATAATGATCGCCACTTAACCAAATCTCTGTGAGATTTTTAAATTTTTTATTTGCAGCAATTTCATCTGGCGCCAAGTGATTATGATAATCAATGATGGGCATATCTTTTGCATATTCATTAAACAATACTTTAGCCATCTCATTGTGCAATAAGAAATCGTCATTGATTATTGTTTTCGAATGCTGTTCTTTCATTACATTAAACATTATTATTTTTTTAATAATTAATTTGAAGCAACCCCATTTCTTAATATCCTTAACTAAAATTCTGCTACTCCTCTTGATCAGCCTATTGCGGAATAATCAGGATTCTTTTCTTTTTCTTTTTTAGTTTCCTGTTATCATATCTTGCAAGAGCTCTTTACATTTCTTGAATAGCATATTGGTTTTCTGCAATTTTTCTTTTTGAAATAAAAAGATCAATAGCAACTATTTTGTTGAAATTGACAGATGATTTATTGGTTAGTTTAGTAAACAAATTACACTCCGCAGAAAGCATTAAATCCCCCATCAACAGTAACTTTTGTTCCTGTTACAAATTTTGATGCATCGCTAAGTAACCATATCAAGGCGCCATCTAAATCTTTAGGATTACCAAAACGATTGAAAGGCGTGTGATTGATTACCGAGCCGCCTCTTTCGGAGTATCCTCCATTTCCATCAGTTAACAATGTGCTGTTTTGTTCTGTCAAAAAGAACCCTGGCATGATTGCATTCATTCTGATTTTGTCTCCATGACGTTTAGCCATTTCCACTGCAAACCATTTTGTAAAAGAATCTACAGCAGCTTTACCCAAACTATATCCAAGTACTTTCGTTAAGGTTCTTTCAGCGCTTACAGACGAAATATTAACGATGCTTCCGCCTCCATTTTCAGCAATGGCTTTTCCAAATATCAGCGTTGGTGAAACAGTTCCCCAAAGATTTACCTCCATTGCTTTTTTCATTCCATCGAGTTGAAGCGAAAAAACATCCTGTTCAGGTTGAACAATAGCTTCTGGTACATTTCCTCCTGCACCATTTACTAAGCCGTCAATTTTACCGTATTTTTCAAGTACTTTATTTTTCGCCGCGATTAATTGATCTTCATTCATCACATCAGCGATAAGCGCGATGGCTTCTCCTCCATTTTTTATGATTTCTTCAACTCTTTCATTGGCAACTTTTTCATTCCTACCCAATACACCCACAATACCTCCTGCATTTGCAATGGCTTTTATAAATGATAACCCTAAAACTCCTGTTGCGCCTGTTACAATAATTACTTTCCCTTTCAATGAAAAAATATCCGGTTCGTTTGTATTCATGTGTAAATATTTATTGTTTTTTTATATTCACTCGAGATAGCCTATCCCTGCATTTAATTGACCTGAAATAAGTTGACAAGTTTTAACCCAGATTTTTCAGCTAGTATTTTTTTGTAAATGTACGTGATTAGGTGTTTTTATACTGAGTGATAAAGATGGTCTTTTTTGATTGTGTAATTCTACAGCTTCATTAGCTAATCAAAAACCTTCACCTCAACTACTGGATTGCTTAGTGAATTTTCATGGACAAGACACTGGAATTAGGGGGTCAATTTGAGTGAAATTTCCACCTTATGCTCGTGTAAACAAAGATTGATTATTGGTTATATTCTCAAATAAATCATTGTTCTATTACAAAAAATAGATTAAGTATACCTAACTTTGGTACACAATAAATACATTTTTACCCTAACTTTGTTACATGTTTCATAGATTAAT
>CALQJK010000057.1:0-9737 GCA_943330875.1 Chitinophaga pinensis | reverse complement strand
TTAGGTATGGCATTGTCAATTGCATTAGGATTAATATTTCTTATTCTTGTTTTGCAATTCAATTCATTGAGTAAGCCATTCATTGTATTGACAGAAATCTTCTTTTCAATCATCGGCGTTTTATTGGGTTATGCCATAACAGGTATGACTATTGCCAGTATCATGTTGGGTGTTGGCGTTATTGGATTAGCGGGCATTGTAATTAAAAACGGCATATTACTTATAGAGTTTACAGACGAATTGAGAGGAAGAGGTATGCGAACAAGAGAAGCAGCCATTACCGCAGGGAAAATTCGCATCATCCCAGTCATGCTTACAGCCATTGCAACAATTTTAGGATTATTGCCATTAGCCGTTGGATTTAATATTGATTTTGTTTCTTTCTTTCAGCATCTAAATCCACACATTTTCTTCGGGGGTGATAGTGTTGTATTCTGGGGGCCTCTTAGCTGGACAATTATCTTCGGATTAATTTTCGCATTTTTCCTTACGTTGATTATGGTGCCAAGTATGTATCTTATTTCAGAAAGATTAAGAAGACCAATGGAAAGATTCTATGGCACAAAATATGTTGCCTTATTTGGATTCACTGGACCATTTTTCTTTTTGTTTGTGTTGATTATGTACGCAGCAAAAAGAATGCAAGGAAAGAAAGTTTGGAACGGGAAGATGAAGCATTAATGTAACTTGAAAATAATAATGCTACATGAGTAAAGAGATCAACTATATTGATATCAACAGGAAATCATGGAATGTAAAAACAGGTATTCATATCCAATCTGCATTCTATGATGTTGAAAGATTTTTAAACGGGAAAAGTTCACTGAAGGAGATAGAATTGAATTTATTAGGAGATGTGACTGGAAAAAGTATTCTGCATCTTCAATGTCACTTCGGCCAGGACAGTATTTCACTAAGCCGAATGGGCGCAAAAGTTACGGGAATTGATTTCTCTGATATCGCTATTGAGAAAGCAAAACATTTTTCAGTAGAAACAAAGACAGATACCTCTTTTATTTGTTGCGATATTTATGATTTGCCCAATTATTTAAATCAAGAATTTGATATTGTATTTACCTCATACGGAACAATAGGCTGGTTGCCAGATCTAAACAAATGGGCTGAAGTTGTATCAAGGTTTTTAAAACCAGGAGGTGAATTTATTTTTGTAGAGTTTCATCCTGTCGTGTGGATGTTTGATAATGATTTTGAAAAAGTTGGATATAATTATTTTAATACTGGGCCGATAATAGAAACCTACAATGGTACTTATGCAGATAAATCAGCCAATATCACTCAGGAATATGTGATGTGGAACCATGGAATTAGTGAAGTACTTCAATCTTTAATAAAAAACAATCTTGAAATAAAGTCCTTCGAAGAGTTTAATTATTCACCTTACAATTGCTTTAGCCATACGATTGAGTTTGAGCCAGGTAAATTCAGGATAACAACATTTGGAGATAAAGTGCCAATGGTATACTCGCTAAAAACAACTAAGCCCATACATTAAGTTGATACTTTTTCTCTTTTCAACCTTTCATATCCCGCAATATTCATCATCACCAACAACATTCCGTAAAACACATCCTCCACAGGAATCGTATAAATCCGTGTAGCTAAATTTTCAGCATCATTATACAACACCACAGGAATGGCAGTTAATAATCCATTAATCAATAAAAACGGAAGCAGAATAATCAAATACGAAATTAAAAACGCATTGGTATTAAATGTTTTAAGATATTTTTTTGAGGTATCTAAGAATAAAATAAAAATTCCATTAAAAAAGAAAGTGTAAAACGTGTAGGATTTGTCGTGATTGACGATAGCATAAATTAAAAGTAATATACCAATCGCATTTAAAATAATATTGCCAAATACTGTTCGCTGAATTTTTGGAAAATAACATCTTATACATTCATAAATAAAAACACAGCAATATGGCACAACAAAAAAGAACAACACTTCTTCAATTGGCAGATTGTATAATTTAATTCCCGTAATATAATTTTCATTGAAACTCCAAACGCCTTGTTTCGTAAAAACCGTATCCCAAATAATGTAAAACAAAGCCGGTAACAACATCGCTTTGAACAAGTGTTTCCATTTTGTATGGAACGCTACCTTCTTATCAAAACTCAATGCCAACGGACCTATAATGGAACCGAGGAGGATGAGGAAGTATGTGTAGTGGATATTCAAAAGTAAAAATTTTTTGGTGTTTATTCTTTATTGTTTCGATCCCACTCAACCCCACTAAGCTGTAAGTTCATTGGCGATTGACATATAACCTGTTGAACGTTTTGAACCTATTAAACCTTTGAACTTTTAAACTCTCTGTCCCTCCTCACCTTATCCCAATACTTCTTCGCGACAAACAGCATACCAAAACTTTCACCATCTTCTTTTCCTAAATGCTTGTGATGCATTTTATGCGCCCATCGAATAGTCCTCACATAAGTATTATTACTTCTGGTAAACCATTTGAATCTTTGATGTATAATAACTTCATGAACAATGAAATATCCTAAGCCATATAAGGCAATACCAAAACCTATTGCTGCTACTATATAGAGTTGATTTTGTAAACCCAACATAATGCATAACCAACTCGGTATGGCAAATATCAAAAAGAATGCATCATTTTTTTCGAAAAAGCCCGCTGTAGGTTTATGGTGATCTTCATGCAAATACCATAAAAAACCATGCATGACAAACTTATGTGTTAGCCATGTAATCCCTTCCATTAAAAAGAAAGTGATCAGCACTACCGCAAAAAAAATAAATACGCTCATAATAAAGTCCTTAACAATAAAAAAAACATTACCTGAATCATCAACAAATGTAGGGCGAATTTGTTTTTCTTTTCAAACTGAAGCTTATGAAAAATAAATAACAGTATGACACTTAAACCAAACCAGCACACATAATTATAGAAGGGAATTCCACCTGAGCCTGCCCATTTCCAATAGCCTAATTTTATGGCAACTGGCTCCATCAACCAATCAAACAAAACAGCTAAGGTTGCGCCATCAATTACAACAGAGAGGAGTTTTATTATTGGTTTCTTATTTTCTGTAATCTCAGTTAGCTTATCCACCATTTTATTCAAAATGATATGCATACTGCCACCACAGCAATAAATTACAATAAACCAATTAATTCCAATAATCAAGGGCACATTAAATATAGACACTCCTAGCGCAGTACCATACTCGTAGTTGCCAAACAATAAGCCCGTTCTTGTTCCAATAATTTCTACAACTATTCCAATTGCAACTGCCAATGATAAAAAAATAAAGAATGACCTGTTCTTATCTTTATGTGTATACATAATCAATAAAAACATCAGCAATAGATTTAGTGATGATGCTTGAATGAAAAAGTTTTTATTAATAAAAATACCAACTAATCCAATGATATGAAATAATAGGGCAACCGCAGTGGCAACCTGCACTTTTGAAAATCCTAAAAAACCTTTTTCCTGATTAGTATCCATGGTTAGTCTTAATTAATTCCGATGTAATCAAAGCGCTTTTCAAACAAAGTGGAATGCCACCTCCAGGATGAACAGTGCCACCGCAAAAATACAGTCCTTTTATTTCAGGATTAAAATTCGCTGGGCGAAAAAACGCGGCAAATATAGCATTAGAACTTGTTCCATATAATGACCCTTTAAACGTTCCTGTATTTTTTTCAATAAGAACAGGATCCATTATTGTTTCGGATGTAATAAAATTTTCAATATTTGTATCTAGGATACGGTTAATCTTTTCTACAACCGCTATTCTTGTTTCATTTACCATCGTATCCCAGTCCTGACCAATATTTGCAGGAGCATTAATCATAACAAACCAGTTTTCACAACCTGCTGGCGCTTGATTGCTTTCCATTTTAGAAGTGATGTTGATGTAAATGGTTGGGTCATTAGTTAAAGTGCTTGTTTTAAAAAGATGATCAAATTCTTGCTCGTAATTTTTGCTGAACAAAATATTATGTAACCCTAATTGGTTGAACGCTGTTTTTATTCCCCAATAAAATATCAATGCGCTACTGCTTCTTTCAAGGTTTAATAATTTATTAGTTTGTGAGGTATGATTCAACAGATTTTTGTAAGTATAATAAACATCGCCATTACTGACCACAATATCTGCCTCAATGATTTTACCATTTACCTTAATGCCACTTACCGTCTTATTTTGATGATTAATTTTTTCAACCTTATGATTAAAGTGAAAAGTTACTCCCTTCTTTACCGCCAATTTATGCAACGCATCTGTTATGCTAATCATGCCACCTTTTGGATAAAATGTTCCTTGATTTAATTCAAGATGCGGAATCAAACTCAACATGCCAGGTGCTTTAAATGGATTACTTCCATTATAAGTAGCAAAGCGATTGAAAATCTGAACGGCCTCTACTGATTTAAATTTTGATTTATTATAGTTGTTGAGTGAGCTAAAAAGATACGCAGATTTTACGGCGGAAAAAGCTTTTAATATTCTTGGGTGAAACCAGGTACTGCGTTTATGTAAAGAAAAGTTTAAAAAAATAGAGCCGATGTTATGATACAGTTTCTCTGCTGCAGTTAAGTATGCTTTAATCGTCGAAGGATTTTCGCCAAGCTGCTCTTCAAATTCTTTAGCAAGTTTTTCTTTATCTGTATAGGCGATAATCTTTTTTCCATTTTCAAAGAAATAAGTGCAAGAAATGTCTACAGGAGAATAATTAAAATAGTCCTTTATGGATTCCCCTGCCAAAATAAACAAATCTTCAATATTTTGTGGCTGTGTAAATAAGGATGGGCCTGCATCAAATCGATAAGCGTCTTTTTCAAAAAAGGATATTTTACCACCAGGGTAATTATTGGATTCATAAACATTTACTTCAAAACCTTGAACTGCTAGCCTGATTGCAGTAGACATGCCAGCGATTCCACTTCCAATAATTACAACTTTTCGGGTTTTCATTTTTATTGATTAATAATCTGGCTATTGGCAAGATGATCTTCCATTTTTTGAAAAGCAATATTAAACCATGAAGAATATTTATGCTGATGTAAATCCAGACTTTCTTTTATGGCTTCTACTTTCATGAAACAAAAATCTTTTACCTCATTATGATCAGGGGCAATTTCACCATCATACGTTCCAATAAATACATGGTCAAATTCATGTTCCGTTAGTCCATTATCAAAATCTATTTTATAAATAAAATGAAAAGCAGGTGTGAGATTCGTGGTAAAACCCATTTCTTCTTGCAATCTTCTTTGTGCAGCAACTAAAATATCTTCCCCAGGAGCGGGATGACTGCAGCAAGCGTTTGACCATAGATTAGGGCTATGGTATTTATTCGAAGCCCTTTGTTGCAAAAGCATTTCTCCTCTTCTGTTAAAAATAAAAACGCTGAAAGCACGATGCAGTAATCCACTTTGATGGACAGCCATTTTTTCCATTCTTCCTATTTCTTCGTCATTTGTATTGACTAAAATAACTTCTATCAAAACCTTTAGATTTATTAATGATCTATAAAATATTTAACTGGCACCTTAGCCTCGCATTTATCACAATTATTGCTTTTGAATAATCAGGAATTCGTATTCTGTCTTCCAATAAAGAATCAGGTTGTGTTTTTTTGATTTTATCAAATAGAGAGATATAATATTGATAGGCAACGTAAACGCCAAATCTCGCCTTTTTAGGCAATAACAAAATCCCCTCGAAACCTTTCTTGAAATCTAATGCTATATCCTGTTCTATTTCATTTTTTACCTGAGCGGTGAAATTTTTGAAATCCACATTAGGAAAATAAACACGATTCAAGGTTTGCGAATCTGCTTTTACATCTCTGAGGAAATTTATTTTTTGAAAAGCAGCGCCTAAAGATCTCGCATAAGGCTTCAACTTTTCATAATTATTTGTATCGCCTTCACAAAAAACATACAGGCACATCAAGCCTACAACTTCTGCACTTCCATAAATATATTTCTGATAACCATCTGCATCATATTTTTTTTGATGTAAGTCAGATTCCATACTTGTAAAAAAAGCTTCGACCAATTCCTTATTAATATTATAATGGTTTACTACTTTTTGAAAACTGTTTAAGATTGGATTAAGACTGATGCCGCGATCAAATGCTTGGTAGGTTTCCTTTTTGAATTCCTGCAGCAGTTCGATTTTATTATACTCATGAAAAGTATCAACAATTTCATCTGCAAACCTTACAAAGCCATATATATTGTAAATAGGTTCATGCAAATCTTTATGGAGTAGGCGTATAGAACTACTGAAAGAAGTGCTGTATCTTTCGGTAATTATTTGGCTGCATTGACTACTTACTTCATCAAAAAGATGCATCATTGCTTATTAGTTTTATAGCTTTTACTAATTTCGGTTGCTACTACTTCACCGCTAATCAATGAAGGCGGAACACCGGGTCCTGGAACAGTTAATTGGCCGGCATAAAATAAATTTTTAACTTTTTTGCTTTTCAATGATGGCTTTAAAATTGATGTCTGCATCAATGTATTGGCCAATCCATATGCATTACCCTTAAAGGCATTGTAATCTTTTTTGAAATCTGATACAGCATATGATTTTTTATAAATAATAGCATCTTTAATATTTTGTCCGATGAATCGCTCATATCTTTCTACGATTTTATCAAAATATTCTTCTCGTAATTTTTCATCATCCCCTTCCAATCCTGCAGCAACAGGTATAAGAAAAAATAAATTCTCGCAACCATTTGGCGCCACAGTATCATCGGTAACAGAAGTAGCACTTACATAAAACAAAGGCGCTGTCGGCCATTGTGGCTTTTTATAAATCTCATCCCCATGAAGATTAAAGTCAACATCAAAAAATAAAGAATGATGTGTAATATTAGTTAGCTTCTTATTTAAACCTACATAATACAACAAAGAAGAAGGCGCCATTACTCTTTTATCCCAATATTCATTTGTATAACTTCTATGTTCCTGATCTAATAATTGCGTTTCAATAAAATGATAATCTGCACTTCCAACAACAACATCTGCATCAAATTTAAGACTGGTTTCATTTTCACCATTACGCATAGTCGCTAAAACTGTTTTAGCCGTGTTGTTTAAAATGTCAATTTTAGTAACATCGGTATTAAACTGAAATTTTACACCCAGCTCCAATGCTAGTGTATACATCGCATCTGCAATATTGTACATGCCACCTTTAGGATACCAGGTGCCAAGTTTAATATCTGCATAGTTCATTAAACTATACAACGCTGGAATATCTGCTGGAAGAGCGCCCAAAAAAAGAACGGGAAATTCCATTAATTGAATCAACTTAGGATGTTTAAAATATTTACGTACGTGATTTCTCATCGATGTAAATACATCTAGTTTAAACAAGCCTTTCGCTAAATCCACATCAAAGAACTCAGTAAGTTTTCTTCCTGGCTTATGAACCAGTTTTTGCATTCCAACCTGGTATTTATAAGCAGCTTCTTGTAAAAATAAATCCAATTGTTTTGCACTGCCTGATTCTATTTCCTCAAATACTTTTTTTAACTCATCGTAGTTTGCAGGAATGTCTAACGGACCATCTTCATAATACACTCTATAGGAGGGATTCAATCTTATTAATTCATAATAGTCAGCTACTTGTTTGCCAAAAGAATTAAAATATCTGTCAAAGACATCTGGCATCCAATACCAACTTGGGCCCATGTCAAATAAAAATCCATCTTCAGAAAACTTCCTTCCTCTTCCTCCTGGCATGGATTGTTTTTCTAAGACCACAACCTCCCAACCATTTTTGGCCATAAAAGAAGCTGTGGACATTCCAGAAAAACCACTTCCAATTATAACTACTTTTTTCACGGCGGAAAGATATTAAATATTTTTTTTGGGAGAAAACTGTTTTTCGTCAGTACCTGTTTATTGCTGCTTTTAATAATTTTCGGGCAAAATGAATTCTGCTCTTAACTGTTCCTAATGGCTCTTGAAGAAAATCTGATATTTCATTGTATTTATACCCTTCAAAATATAAAACAAAGGGATTTTTAAAAATGTCTGGTAGCCCTTGAATAGCATTTTTTATTTCTTTTAATTTCATTCCAGACTCAGCCAAATTAACCACGCTATTCTGATTATGATCCAATAAAAAGTCATTTGGAGTATGGTCAAAAATAGTATGTTGTCTTGCCTTTTTGCGATAATCATTTATAAAAATATTTCGCATTATAGTATACATCCAAGCTTTTATATTTGTACCAACATTATATTTTTCCTTATTGGCAAGCGCTTTATATAAGGTCTCTTGTGTAAGATCTTTTGCTGATTCTGTATCTCTCGTTAAGGTAAAAGCAAAGGGTTTTAAAAAAGCTGAGTTAGCAATGACAACATTTTCAAATTCTTGTGTAGACATTTTTGTTTAACTTTTAATAACATAAAGCTAAACAATAAAATAATAGGAAGGAAATGTTTTGTTTAATATTTTTTTATTGTTATTCTACAAATTAGAAATGAATTCCATAACTTCTAAGATATTCTTTTTGAATATTACAGGTTTATGTATTTTTTTTTCAAAGTTCTGAATGATTTGACCAGAAATGATACAAGGTATTGAGGATAGTTTTTTTGAGATATTGGCTAAAAACTTTTCAAAATTAAAACTTTGTCCAGGTCTTGTAATATGACAATACAGATAATCTGGCTTTTTTACATTGACTACGTATCCTACATCTGTCAACGGGACATTGCATCCCAAATAAATAACTTTTATGCCTCTTTTTTTAAGTAGATAATATACAAACAATAACCCTAATTCATGATATTCTGTTTCAGGCAAGAACAACAGTATTGTTTTGTTGATACTAATAGGCGAATCAATACTATCAATTCCAACCATTAATTTTTGCCGGATAATATTAGTAACCAAATGCTCCTGTGCTGGATTTATATGATTGGTGAGCCATAATATTCCAATCTTTTCCATGTATCTGAAAATGATTTGTGTAATGGTTCGCTCAATACCTTGTGTCTTAATATAATTTGAAATCGTGTTTTCAAAAGCAAGGGTGTCAAGATCTACCATGTATTGAACTAGCTCATTCACAACTTTTTCCTGCTGTGCTTCCTGTTGATTCAGCGAAAGAATTTTTTCATTTCTTTCTTCTTCAGTCATCTTATCAATATGAGATATTTTAAACCCATATTTATTTAGCAATGCAATATTTAATATGGTTTTTAATTCCAGATTTGAGTAATAGCGAATATTAGTAAAAGTGCGGCTGGGTTTTAAAAAACTATAGCGTTGCTCCCATATTCTTAAAGTGTGGGCTTTAACTCCAGATAGATTTTCGAGATCTTTTATTGTAAATGAATTCATGATTAGTAATATAAGATAACATTACAATTCTGAGACGATTTTGTTCATTTTTTTTGAATAGAGAAAAGAAATACAGCGAATTAACAAACTAGCCCACCATTTAAATGGTGGGCTAGCGTTTAAAAAAATTAAAGCATTAAGCTATATTAGAACTTCATCACTCTCGTTGTCTTCACATCCTTCCCTTGTCTTACTTCGATAAAGTAGGCACCCGCCTTCAACGCTGAACCTAAGCTCAAAGTTTGATTCGCTGCTACCTTCACCGATTGGATGAATCTGCCCTGGATATCCAATACTCTTGCTGTTACTTCTTCCTTACCTGCTGTTAACACCTGTAAGTTGAAGTTGCTTGTTGTTGGA
>CALQJK010000056.1:0-9793 GCA_943330875.1 Chitinophaga pinensis | reverse complement strand
GCTGGGAAACGTTTTGAGTATGTTCCTGTTAAAGAGTAGTTAGCACCATTCCAAACATAAGGCAAGGTGTTGTTACAAACTGCAACAGGCGTTGAACTTGTTGCAGTGTCCTTAACCGTTAATACCAAGTAAGCCACAGAATCACAACCTACTGCATTTGCAGCTGGGAAGCGTTTTGAGTATGTTCCAGTTAATGAGTAGTTAGCGCCATTCCATGAATATGGTAAGGTGTTGTTACAAACTGCCACAGGCGTTGAACTTGTAGTCGTGTCCTTAACTGTTAATACAAAAGTTGCTGTAGAGTCACAACCATATTGATTAGCAGCGGAAAAGGTTGTATCGTAAGTTCCAGATAAACTGTAGTTTTTCCCGTTCCATAAATATGGTAAGGTGTTATTACAAACAGCAACTTCTAATGTACTGGTTGTTTTTGGATTTACTAAAACATCAACAAAGCAACTTGAATTTAAATCAGGGTTTGCATAAGTCTGGTTTAATGTTACACGATAACTCTGAGTTGATGCTGTAACATCTATTGTTGCTAATCCATTTGCACTAGAGAAAGTCGCATTGGTTGTTCCAATATCGCCATATCCTGAAAGTACCCATTGATACGTTGCATTTGCTGGCACTGGATCTGGAGTTCCTGTGTAAGTATTTAATGAACCTGCACAAATTGTAGTTGGCCCCAAAACAGTACAAGTTCCTTTTGAGCCTATCAAAAGAGTAACCGAAGAAGTGGTAGCACATTTTGAAGAATCTTTTGGAGTTGCAGTTACGATAAAATCCAATGACTGACTCGCATCTGCAACGGCAGCTGTATATGTAGCACTTGATGTGTTTCCATTTGTTAAAACACCAGCCGCATTTAAGGGCTTGGTCCACACATAGGTATAATCACTCACTACACCTGGAGAAATTGAATTGATAATTAAATTAGCACTATGACTAGCACTGGTTAAATCTATACAGCTTATGCCAATTATAGGTGTTGTGCAATGAGGTAATGCATCTGCAACCATTGTAGGTGTAGTTGGAGACGTGCCACTTTGCCTGTCACCATCAGCACATTGTATATAATCATTGCTGGGTTTAAATGTAGCATCTGGAGTTAACGATAAGTCATAGTTTTTGCCAATTGGGTATGTCGCACAAATTGTACCAAATACTGCCCCATCTGGAATAGTACCTAACGTCATCAATAAAGGATTAGTTGGCGTACTTCCTGAACTTACAATTGTTGTTCCATCTTTTTTATAAGTAGTGTAAGAAATGCTTGTTGCAAATCCTGTTTCATCTTTGATTGCCCATCTGCCTTCACTGCCACCATAATCCAGACAAACTGAATAAGTCCCATTGTTATTACATTTTACACTTGTCTTTTCATATTCTAAAGTACAAGTTGCACCACCACATCCATATCTGGATTTGTAAACCATATTCATACTATTTGGGAAAGTAGTTTTACTTTCATCTGCCATCCACATTGCGAGATAATAATTTGTTGGCTTCTTGAAAGACGGAACTGTAATGGTTGTCCATCCATTTCCACTTAAGCCACAAGCGGGATGTATTATTCCCGATAATGTGATGTTTGAAAAATTAATGTTGTTACAATTTCCTGAGATGCCATCATTTAGTACAGGGTATTTTGTTCCTGTCGTAGTGCCTGTAATTGGTTGGGCATCTGAAGGGTCTACATTATAAAGTACAAATCCAATGTTTTCATTAGATACAATCTGAAATTGATAAGTGCCCGCAAATGGCCTTATATCAAAGTTGAGCCAGACGATATCTTCACCTGGTGTTGGAGCACTTAATGTATTTCCAAAAGTTTCAGTTGTCATACTATAACAATCTGTTTTAGGTAGAATTGCTGCGATTGGGTTTGCTGCTGCATCATATGTTCCCTTAAATGCCTGTAATCCTGACTCTGTTTCGGCTGAACTGGCGCAACGAACAATTCCTTTGGGCTGTAAATTGGGGGAAGAAAATACTAATGATTCCCAAGTATTGGCAACAGTATTATCTGTTGTGTTTTGACGCCATCCATCTCCGGCAAACCAACGGTGGGCTGTACATGGAGTTGCAGAACCAACAGCAGCAAGATTCGCTGTGTTTATTTTATAACCAATTTCATTGTAAACAATTCCATTTTGAGTGATGTACTTTTGGTCTTGTAATTGAATGGGCTTATCGTTGTAAGCATACTCATGATTTTTATTTTTTGAAACGTTTTGAGCTATCATAGTTCCTTGAAAAAAAAGCATAGTGTATAAAAATACTGCCCTGCTCCCATAAAGTAAATTCAGCTCTCGCCATTTTAATAATAGTTTCTTTTTTGTAATCCATGTAACAACTTTCTTCATAATAAATAATTAAAAAATGTTTTTGAAAAATTAATATGATTTGTCAGACAGGAATAAAATAATAGGTTGTATATAGAGGATATTTATTACTACTCAACAGAGTAGTAATATTTAAACAAGAGGATTAAATACAGGGATAGAGATTTTTAAAATTCAGATTCGAAATTAAGAGTACAAATATGTTACAAGAATGATGATAGTCACTCTGCATTGAAACTTATGTTAAAATCGGATTTTCAAAAAGAGGTGGATATAAAAAGTTGATTTTACTTTCTGTAAAAAATTCTACATCCGTATGATTCAGTTTCAGGGGTGGAGACTTTTTTGCCGGTTAATAATTCGTCAACAGCATTTGCAATATAGGGTGTCGCAAATTCCGGGTGCTCTCCATTGTCATCAATAGCTCCGCTGTATTTTACAATCCAGGTATTTTTCTCTTTCCATATTATATATGCCTGTGGTGTATGTTTGGCTCCAAAATTTTTGCCAATAAGTTGTTGTGCATCTTGCAAATAATCGAAGTTGAATTTTTCTGATGCGGCTCTTTGTCGCATGAGTTCAAATGTTTCTTCCTTATATAATAGAGAATCCATCGCATTTACTGCCAATAAAGGAACATTTAATAGGCGGTACTTTTTGTTAAGTGCATTTAATCTTTTTGTATACAATTTAGCGAATGGGCAGTGATTACAGGTAAATACGACTATAAATCCTTTGGCATTTTTATAATTTGATAAAGATATTATGGAGTTTTTTGTGTTTCTTAATTTGAAATCATTTATAATTTTATCTGCATTGTTTGTATGGAATTCATCTGGATTCATAAACCCCAATGCGATTATTGAAAAAATAAGGAATATTTTTTTTTTTGCTATTTTCATTTGTAATGAATTTAAAATTGTTCGTTATTTTAATTTTACAAATTTCTTTGAAGCCACTTCCTTATTGGCTACATCCATGACTTTAAGAATATAAATACCATTTGATAATGGAGAAATATCTATGCCGTTTCCATTGGTTAAATCAATTGGGTTGGGCCACATGAACATTGTTCTTCCTAGTTCATCGTATACAGTTGCGTAATAAGTTTTGTAATCAGAAGACGATAATACTATTTTCAAAAGATTGTTATCAATTGGATTAGGCTGAATTTTGAAATCAAATTTGATTCTAGTATTTAAAGCATTAGCATTAACTACTAAATTTAATGTACAAGTGTCGCCCCCAAAAATAACCCTAAAATTAGCCGTGCCGATAGATGTTGGGGTTCCTGAAATTACAAATATCAAGTTGCCATTTCCGTTTGATAAAGTTCCTGCTTGTAATGTTGCCGTCAATCCCAGCACTCCTGTTGAAGGGATTGAAGTTCCTGTAGAATAGCTCAAATTTCCAGAACTATCAGTCGTATTTATATATGGAATAGTAGCTGTACCAGAGAAAGACATATTAATAGTGGGCAAAGAAGACATTGAAGTATTTGAACAGTTTATGCCATTGGTATTGGGTAATCCGTTAACAACAAACTGCCCCATCATACCATCATCTTCATGATTTGAAAAATGGCAATGATACATATATGGATGTATAGTGTCTGCATAGTCATCAAACTTCGCAACAAAAGTTACATTTTCATTTCTGGGAACATACATCACATCTTTCCATCCTGATTCATAATCTCCAACATTTGCAGCGATTCCATTTCTGGCAACAATTTTAAATTGAACATCATGAATATGAAAAGTGTGCCCAAATACATTATTGTTGGTCACTGTCCATTTTTCAACATCATTTAGTTTTATATTCTTGTTAATCGTAGATAGATTAAAAGCATTATTATCAAATACAAAAGGCAGATTTGTACCAGGGTTCCCGCCTGTAATAGTTACAGTTCTGTTTACGGTGGCATCAGCTGCAGTAAGATAAATATTATTAGCCAAGGTCGCAGGTACAGTTGTGATGGGGTTTGATGTAGTTGCACCTACATTAATATGTAATACTGTAAAATCTATATTATTGAGTAAACTCCCAAATTGACCGTTATTGCTGGGCTCACCACCCGGAAATCCAAATGCCTGATTAGAGTTGTATGCTTTCAAATCTAATGAACTTCCAAGTGCATCATTGCCTAAGTTGACCAATATTTCGATTCGTTCTCCAACAAGAACTTTTACTCGTGTTGCTGAAACAGGTGCATTTAATAAGCCTCCATCATTTGCAATAATGTAAAAAGTTCTGTTATCACTAAATCCAAGGTCGTACCCTCTTTCAATTTCTACATTTAATATCCTTAATCTAACATATTGCTTGGGTAAATTTATTTGAGCATTAGCTGTCCCATTGGTAAGCATGTAATCGCCATAAGCAGTGTTTTGAACAATAAATTGATTGCTTGCACTATATCTTCTGCTGGTAAGAACAAGAGGAATATCATCAATGCCATATTTTCTTGGAAGTGCTAATGTAGATTCTAAAGAATCTCTGACTATAATAAATCCTCCTACACCTTTTGTTATTTGTTCCAAAGTCATTTCATGTAAGTGAGGGTGATACCAATAGGTACCTGCTTGATTGGCTACTTTCCAAAAGGGCTGCCAGGTTGTACCCGGTGGTATAACTTGGTGTGGTCCACCATCCATAACCGCTGGGAGATGCATTCCGTGCCAATGAAGTGTGGAAGAATCATTCAGTTTGTTGGTAACGTTCATGTGTACTGTTTCACCTTTATTAAAAAATAAAGTAGGCCCCCAGAATGCACTATTATTTATACCACCTGTAATGGTTTGTTGTCCTGTAGGACGTAATTGCTTTGAAGTATCTTTAAGCGTGAGGTTAAATACTGTGCCGGATAATGTATCAGGGATCCAAAGGGTATTGTATTGTGCGTATAAATTATTTGAATTACTTATTGTTAATAGCAATAAAAATAGGATAGTATTTTTTTTCATTAAGTATTTATATTGATGATAATTTAGAGAAAGTATTGTAAAATAGTTAGGTAGAATTTTAATATTAACCTCACCGCTCTTCTGGAGGTGGAGGGCCTGGAGGTCTTCCATTCATTGATGGTGGTCCATCATGAGGTCTATGGGGAGGATGCTCTCCTGGTGGTGGTCCTGGAGGCCTTCCATAAGGTGGTGGCGGACCATCATCTCTAAATGGAGGATGATGACGAGGCCTTTCCTCAATCGATCTGATATTATTCTTTTTTAGGTTGTCTTTTGAATGGGTATCAGCTTCTAATTGGTTTGTATCTGCGTTGTCATTTTCTCTGTGTTGAGGTCTTGGATTTGATTGTTGGTTTAAAAAATCATTCTCAATAAAATAATTCAATTTTTCGAGTTGAGTTGGATTGCAAATTGATTTAAGTTTTTTAAAATGGTTAAAAATTACAGTATCAATTTCCATTGAAATAGCCGCAGTTTTTTTTGCATAGAAATCAACTGTAACGGGGCTTGCAGTATCTGATTTTAATAAAGAGAAAAAATCTTTTTTAGCATGTAGTTGTATTTGTCTTAAACTGTCCATTTGCATTTGATGTTGCACGAATGCAGGGATGAATATTTTTTGTTGATTACTATCTAATCCTAATTGATCAATAAGGAACTGTCCTCTGGAGGGTCTTTGATAGTGCTCTTCATTTCTGCTAGGGGGATGGTTAGGCCTCAACCATAATATTGACGTGAAGATGGTATTAGCAAGAAGTAATAGCATAATAAATAAAAGGATGAGTTTATTTTTTCTTGTTGTCATCATAATAATATGTTGAATTGTCATTTAAAATATAGAGATCTGAAAAACTTTCTTTATGGGAAGTTATGTCAATCGCTTTTTCATTTTTTTGTGGTTGTTGTTTTAAAATCATCGTGTTCATGAAGAGTAATAAAAACAATGAAGTCGCCATGATGTAGAGATATTTTTGGGTGGGCATTTCATTGATATGTTGATTATTTTTTAGTTTAACGGACAATCTTCTGCTAAAAAAAGGGGGCGCCTCTGCCCTATTGATGGAGTCTATACTATTGATAGTATCTTCTAGTAAATTAGTTGGTTCGTTTTGCATCATTATTTTTATTTAGAATAATAGGGTTTTAAAATTGTTCTCAAATTTTCTTTAGCACGCTGAATTAAACCTTCAATACTTTTAACGCTTTTGTTCATAATCTCACCAACTTCCTGATAACTCAATCCTTCCGCTTTGATAAGTGTGAAAGCTGTTCTCTGGTTATCAGGTAATTTCTTCAAGGCTTTGAATAGTAACGATGCTTTTTCTTTATTCTGCAAAGTGATACCGGGATGGTTGAAATCAGGCACCTGAATTTCATTTATATCAAATCCTATAACATTTTTAAAATAATTAATTCTTTTCTGCGCTTTTTTCTTTCTTTCAAATTCAAAGGCTTTGGATAATGAAACCCGATAAATCCAGGTTGAAAGTTTGGAGTCCCCTCTAAAATCTTTAATACTTCTAAAAATTTGCATAAATATATCCTGACAAATATCTTCCACATCTTCATTTTGCTGGGTGATACTTAAAACAGTATTATAGACTTTATGCTGGTATTTTTCTACCAATTCATTAAAGGCAAATTGATCTCCATTTTTTAGAAGTTGGATATATTCGGGTAGTTCAGACAAAAATATTATTTGTGGTTAAGATGCAATTTAATGGGATATCCTCCGTTTTGGCTTATAAATTAATGATTGCTTATTTCATAATAGCTAAATAGTATTTATAATTTGTATTAATACAATACTTTTGCTTTACAATTGAAATGAAATGTTCATATGAGTATTTCACTTAACAAACTGAGCATCATTTAAAAGCAAGATTATATTGTAAAAACTAAAATATGCATTTAAAATCTATTAGTTCAACAAAAAAGGGGATTCTTATTTCCTTGGTGCTTGTTTTTTATTCTCTTATCTCCTTTTATTTTTTCCATATACCAGAAAATGGCAGCAGTCAATATGTGGTGATGGGATTATATATTTCAGGCATGATTTGGGTAATCGTTTCAGGGAAATATCAAATTGAAAATCCCAGTATTAAAAGTTTGTTTTCAGAAGGCTTTAGAGCTTTTATCGTGATTACATTATTTATGGCTTTGTATACTTTTGTTTTTTATAAAATAAATCCACAAATACTTGAAAAAGGGATTGCGGATAATAACGACATTATTACAAAACAAGGAGATAAAACAGTCATGGAAATTAAAGAAAATGCAGAAAAACTAAGAAGTATTTTTATGCCGATGATGCTGGCTATCAATACTATAAAATATATTTTTCTTGGGGCTATTATTTCAATAGTTTCGGGTGGATTTATAACTCAAAAAAAATAATTGACTTATATAACTAAGTAATTCTTTTGTATCGATATAAATAAATTTATGATGGATGTATCAATTGTAATACCATTGTTTAATGAAGAAGAATCTCTACCAGAATTACTTTCCTGGATAGAGCGAGTGGTAAATGCGAATCAATTAAATTATGAAGTCATCTTAATTGATGATGGAAGTACTGATGAATCCTGGAATGTTATTGAAAAGCTTTGTGTTGCAAATGCCAACATTAAAGCCATAAAATTCCAAAGAAATTATGGAAAGAGTGCTGCTTTAAATGAAGGATTCAAAGCAGCCCAAGGCGAAGTAATCATCACAATGGATGCAGATATGCAGGATAGTCCAGATGAAATTCCTGAATTGCGAAAAATGATTCTTGAAGGAAATTTTGATATCGTTAGCGGATGGAAGAAAAAGAGATATGATAATACATTTACAAAAAATATTCCAAGTAAATTGTTCAATGCTGCTGCAAGAAAGATGAGTA
Organism: Chitinophaga pinensis; assembly: GCA_943330875.1. GTDB lineage: Bacteria > Bacteroidota > Bacteroidia > Chitinophagales > Chitinophagaceae > Ferruginibacter > Ferruginibacter pinensis_G. The sequence goes on along the minus strand of CALQJK010000056.1, from coordinate 1,592 downwards.
AAATTCAACTGAATGATTTCAATTGCGGCTTAAAAGCCTACAAACTAAAAGTAGTAAAATGTATTGAAGTTTATGGGGAAATGCATCGTTATGTACCAGTATTAGCTAAATGGGCAGGATTTAAAAAAATCGGCGAAAAAGTGGTTGAACACAGAGCCAGAAAATATGGGGTGACAAAATTCGGATGGGAAAGATTTGTAAACGGCTTTCTTGATTTGTTGACCATCTTTTTCGTTGGAAAATTCGGAAAAAGACCCATGCATTTTTTTGGATTATGGGGTACTTTATCTTTTTCATTTGGGTTGTTAATCTTTTCTTACCTCACTGTTTCTAAATTCTTTTTTGATGTAACGGGAATGACACAACGCCCATTATTCTTTTTTGCCATTCTTGCAATGATTATAGGGACACAGTTATTTCTTGCTGGATTTATCGGCGAATTAATTTCAAGGAATTCAGCTGAAAGAAATAATTATTTGATTGAGAAAAAAAACGGACTTTAATTACTATTCTAAACTAAGCAACATTATTCTTTGGCATCTTCTTCTAAAAATATAGTCATTATAGGCCCTGCTCATCCATTGCGTGGTGGGCTTGCATCTTATAATGAGCGCTTGGCCAGGGCATTTCAACAACAAGGTCATCAAGTTGAGATTTATACTTTTTCCTTGCAATACCCTGGATTTTTATTTCCAGGGACAACACAATTTTCTTCAGAGCCTCCTCCAAAAGACATCACTATTCACCTTGCTATTAATTCTATTAATCCATTTAATTGGATTAAAGTGGGCAAGGAATTGAGAAAGAAAAAAAACGATTTAATTATTGTACGCTATTGGCTTCCTTTTATGGGTCCTTGTCTTGGTACGATACTTAGGAATGTAAAAAAGAATAAACATACTAAAGTGGTCTGTATTGCTGATAATATTATTCCTCATGAGAAAAGAATCGGCGATGATCTATTTACAAAATATTTCGTAAAGCCTGTCGATGGATTTATTACCATGAGTCAAAAAGTTCTTCAGGATTTGAAACAATATTCAACAAGTGTACCTTCGAAATATGTAGCGCATCCTTTGTATGATAATTTCGGAGATAAGGTTGATAAGGCTGCTGCAAGAAAAAATATAAATATTTCAACTGAATCTTCCATCGTGCTTTTCTTCGGATTCATCAGACAATATAAAGGGTTGGATTTATTGTTAGAGGCTATAAGTATCTTAGAAAAATCAACCAACAAAAATCATGCTATTCGGTTTTTAATTGCTGGGGAATTTTATGAAGACAGAAAACCCTATGATGATTTAATCAAAAAATTAAACATTGAAGAGGCGTTGATTTTAAGAACTGATTTTATTCCAGACAGCGAAGTAAAAAATTATTTATGTGCTGCTGATGTGGTGATACAACCCTATAGAAATGCTACTCAAAGTGGTGTTACTCCCCTTGCCTATCATTTTGAAGTCCCTATGATTGTCACAAATGTTGGAGGATTACCTGCATTAGTTCCTGATCAGCTTGTGGGATTAGTAGCAGAGCCCAATGCGGAGTCAATTGCTCAAAAAATTAATGAATATTTTAATCTTGGTGCT
>CALQJK010000055.1:0-9862 GCA_943330875.1 Chitinophaga pinensis | reverse complement strand
CCTCTTGTTTGAGATTTTAATTTATCATAAAAATCGAATACGATTTCTGTTAAAGGCATTTCAAAAGTAAGTTCTACCCTACTTGCTGTTAAATATCCCTGATGAATCAGCATGCCTCTTTTCCCTATGCACAAGGTCATGATGTTACCAATATAATCTGGCTTGGTAATGATCTGTGCTTTAATAAAGGGCTCCTCAATTCTTTCCGTTCTTGTAGGGTCTGGAAGTGTAGCCGGATTGTGCACATCAATTTTTTCCCCCTTAACTGTATAGGCGATAAAACTTACGTTGGGAACAGTTGTAATAACAGTTTGATTGAATTCCCTTTCTAATCTTTCCTGGATAATTTCCATGTGTAATAAACCAAGGAAGCCACAACGGAAGCCGAAGCCCAATGCCTGAGAGGTTTCTAATTCAAATGTTAGGGAAGCATCATTGAGTTGAAGCTTTTCCATACAATCGCGCAACTCTTCAAATTTATCTGTATCAACAGGAAATATTCCAGCGAATACCATTGGTTTCACATCTTCAAATCCATCAATTCTTTTGTCGGTTGGATTGATTACGGTAGTGAGTGTATCTCCTACTTTTACTTCTTTTGCATTTTTGATGCCGGTAATAATATATCCTACATCTCCGCAATTCACTTCGTCTTTCTTTTCCATCCCTAATTTCAATATACCCACTTCATCTGCTTCATATTCTTTTTCGGTACTGAAAAACTTAACTTTATCTCCTTTTTTAATAGAGCCATTAAATATTCTATAATAAATGATAATTCCTCTGAAGCTATTGAAAACACTGTCAAAAATCAAGGCTTGCAATGGAGCATTTTGTGCGCCCTTTGGTGCCGGAATTCTTTCACAAATGGCGTGCAAAATTTCTTCAATTCCAATTCCTGACTTTCCACTGGCTAATAAAATATCTTCTTCTTTACAACCTACAAGATCTATAATCTGGTCCTTTACTTCAGGGATCATTGCCCCATCCATATCGATTTTATTAATTACAGGAATAATTTCCAAATCATTTCCAATAGCTAAATATAAATTACTAATGGTTTGAGCTTGAATCCCTTGAGTGGCATCAACTAACAGTAAGGCGCCCTCGCAAGCGGCAAGCGCACGACTTACTTCATAACTAAAATCCACATGACCTGGAGTGTCAATTAAATTTAAAGTATACATTCCATCAGGTGCTGCATTGGGTGAGCCAGGATTTGAATAAGGATAATTTATTTGAATAGCATGACTCTTAATGGTAATTCCTTTTTCTCTTTCCAAATCCATATCATCCAAAACCTGAGATTGCATATCTCTTTCACTTATGGTGTTGGTTGTTTGAAGCAGCCTGTCTGCCAATGTGCTTTTCCCGTGATCAATATGAGCAATAATGCAAAAATTTCTGATATTCTTCATTTACTTCAATTCTTATTTTGGAGGCAAAAATAGCTCATTTTTAGCGTATTTTAATAATAAAGAATTCTCTGTAATTAGTATGTTTCCTGTCATTTTATGAAGGAACAAAAAAAAATACAATTGGGAATCAAAAAATATAACAACTAATTATGGACAACATATTTGAAGATAATTTCACGGGGAAATATCAAGGGGATGAGAATCCTAATGCCAATTTAAAGTTTTTAACAGCTAAATCTATTATTAGAGATAATGTATTAAACAATGAAAATGAAGACTTAGGTGTTATTCATGACATTATGCTGGATATAAGATCTGGGAAAATAGAATATTATGTTATTGAGTTTGGAGGATTTTTAGGGATTTGCGAAAAATTCTTTGCAATATCTCACCGTTTCTTAAAAGTAGATCCTGAGCATCAGTTATTTCGGTTTAATGTAAATGTAAAAAAAGAGACGTTAAAAAAATCCTGGATTTGATAAACATCATTGGCCAGAAACGAATAGCCATAAAGTTGATTTTGTAAGTCAGAGCTGGGGTTTTTGGGATGATGCTGATCATTAATCTTTTATAAAGAAAAGATAGACATACCGTTTATCTTTTCTTTATTTTTTCAAGCTATTGATGATGGCGACAAATTCTGTAGCAATTAAACTTGCACCTCCTACAAGTGCCCCATCTACATCAGGCTTACTAAAGAGTTCACTGGCATTAGATGCCTTAACGCTTCCTCCGTATAAAATAGAAATACCATCTGCTATTAAATTTCCATATTTTTTTGCAATTATAGTTCTGATAAATTGATGCATTTCCTGCGCTTGTTCACTTGATGCAGTTTTCCCTGTACCAATGGCCCATATAGGTTCGTAGGCGATAATGATATTTTCAAATTGCTCAGCACTTAAATGAAATAAACTATCTGTCAATTGCTTTTCAACAAAAGCATTTTGATTGTTTGAATCTCTTGTGGTTAAGGATTCACCACAACAAAAAATAGGTTGCATATTCGATTCTAGCGCAAGATCAACTTTTTGTTTGAGTATGTTATTGTCTTCATGGTTGTATAATCTTCTTTCGCTGTGTCCAATGATACAATATTTAATATCGATTTCTTTGAGCATTTCAGCACTTACTTCTCCGGTATACGCTCCATTTTTTGTTGAGGCACAATTTTGCGCAGCGACAAAAAAAGCCTGTTGGTTTGCGATTTTATTTCTAATAGTAATGATATAAAGAAAAGGTACGGCTAAAATAGTTTGCTGATTATTTTGTAAGGAAGTTTCAGCTTTTAGCAATTCGTCAACTAAAGATTCAGCTTCTATTAAGCTTAAATTCATTTTCCAATTGGCAACAGCAATTTGTTTACGCATTTTTATGTTGTTTTAGCATGTAAGAATGTTAGCATGTCAATCTCAACTTTTGAGATCGAATTATTTTTCATTTTTTTCCAATGGTCAATATCCTTGATGGCTTTTTCTAGATTATAGTATTCCTTTCCCCAGCTAAAATTAGTTGTGTGTTTTGGAGGAAAACCCGGTTCGAAAATATTGCAACAAACTCCAACAATAGTTCCTGTATTGAATGAAGTATTAATGGCGCTTCTGCTATAATCGCCCATGATAAGTCCGGCTTTATTACCTGCAGAAACAGCTTCAGTAAGGGAATCGATCTCATACTTGACATCACTGCCATTATTTTTCACATTGCTGTTGTTTGTTCCTGCGCCCAAATTACACCAGGCTCCTATTACGCTGTCACCTAAATATCCATCATGCGCTTTATTACTATTTTCAAATAAAACTGAATTTTTTATTTCTCCCCCAACAACACAATTTGGACCAATTGTAGTGGCACCGTAAATTTTAGTGCCCATTTTAACGACACTATTTTCGCCTAATGAAAAAGGGCCACGAATTAAACTGCCTTCCATAATTACGGCATTCTTGCCAATATAAATGGGCCCTGTTGATGCATTTAAGGAACAATATTCGATTTGCGCACCATCTTCAATGAAGATATCTTTTGTGTTGATGATATTATTCGAAGAAGCTATAGCCGCTGATTTCCTTTGTTGAGTAAGATATTCAAAATCTTTTCTGAGTGACCAATCATTGTATTGAAAAATATGCCATGGATATTTTATAATTTTTATGGCATTGCTTTCCTTGATAGGCTTATTACAATTAGACGATTCTATAAGTAGCATATAATTATCGGCTGTTGGTATTATATTGGCTGGAATGGAAATGAATTCATTGCAGTTTTCGGTGGAAATAATAATATGGTAATCTTTATTGCGAAGAAGTAATTCCCATTTTTCTTTTATGGTAAAAATGCCGATTCTAATTTCTGAAACGTGCCTGGTAAGTGATAAAGGGTATAGTTCTTTTTTACAAAGAGTATCATCCAAGAAGATGTTCATGATAATTAAAATAGTAAGTTATTAATAAAAATAAGGGTTTATGTTGTATATGTATATTTTCTTAGCAAAAAAATATTTGAAGGGTTAATCCCCTGAATAAACACATTGAATTATTAGGTACTGATGACAGTGGTATTGTGTACATAACAGCTGATTTTTTAGTGAATATAGATTTTGATCCAGTCATAGGTGATTACAGTATTACCAGTACTAATTGAATCGATGCTAGTCAAGTTGTTTTTGTTTGTTAATTAGATGGCGAGCGTAATTTTATTAGGGCAAAATCCATAATGAATAATCTGTTCATTATGTAAATGGAATAAATATTGATTGGCGTGAGAATCGTTACAAAACGGCTTCGTTTTGGGAGACAGGTTCAACCGCAGATGTAGATTTTGAGCTTGTTCCGTTCACTGCAGTACAATTTAGTGCAATGCATTACATTTTTAGGAGCGCTAAGCCAATATTTAAACCAGATTATTCAAATTCTCAAGCGCTTTTTCATGGATGGCGAGAGTATCACCGGCAACAAATATAAATTTGTAACCGATTTTTGATAACAAGGCTGCACATTCTGTCCGTTCAGATGATTTTATATGTGCATGCTCAAAATTGATTATTTTGGGTATTACTCCAGAATTTAAAAACATTTTAATGATTTCAAAATCAAAGCCCTCTGTATCAATTTGCAGCAAAAATATATCTGATAATTTATTTTTTTCAAGTAGACTTTTAACCGTTATTGTCGGAACCTTTTCTTCTATGATGTAACGATCAAAATCTGAAACATCATGTTTTAAATGGTTAACCACATGTTGTCTTTTAAAACTGGCTATGCCATGAGCCCAATCTCCTACAGGAGCATCAGGACGTACACGGTATAAAATTGCCGAACCATCGGTATTTGACAAAGCAGCTAACTCAAAAATGAGCTGATCCTGACCTTTGTAATTTTTCTGGAGTTGTGCAAAGATATCTGGAAGCGGCTCAATCAATATTCCTCTCATATGATGTTTCAGTACTGATTCTCTCACAGGATCTAATCTTATTCCATCATTTGCACCAACCTGAATAAAAAAGGGACTCTTTTCCGCTTTTATTAAGGCATCAATTAGTATCGGCAAAATACCAAATGGATTATCCTTAAGCATTGCTTCCTTATTCACTGAATTAGCTGCACGATTAACTTCAACTAGTTTGTACCCTATTTTTCCTAATGTCTTATTTATTAGTTGTTTTATCATAATGAAAAAGGTAATGGTTTAAATACAAATCTATGGAACAATAGTCAAAATTGAAAAAAAATGGATTGTTTAATCATTTGCTTTAGTAATTGCTAAGTAGCTATGGACTTATTCTTTACCTAAATGCAGGCATCGCTAAATGTCAAATACTTAATTACGTGGATTTACAAAAAAAAGTCCCGGTTACCTGAGGCAACTGGGACTTTTTAAATTTCATCAACTTATTTCAGTAATTCAATAAGCATTTATTTTGCTTTTTTCTCGTAACGTTTTTTGAATTTATCGATACGTCCTGCAGTATCTACCAATACATTTTTACCAGTATAAAAAGGGTGAGATGTATTTGAAATCTCCAATTTGATAACTGGATATTCCTGACCATCACCTTCAAACACGATTGTTTCTCCGGTGTTAGCAGTAGAACGACTTAAAAAAGTATGTCCATTACTCATGTCTTTAAAAACAACTGTTCTGTAATTTTTTGGGTGTATTTCCTGTTTCATTTTTATTTGTTTTGTGTACGGGTTTTGCCGTACTTGTTATTTTTGAGATGCGAAAATAGGTAAATTTGGTTTAAAATAGAAATTTTAATGAATAAACTAACTCTTCATATTAATGTATTGAAGTGCCAATCCTATGTCCCAGGTCTTACTAAGAGCGATTACTTCCTGTAAATCATCGATTTTTTTGCCTGTTATCCTAATAATATCATCCATAATCGCAACTTGCACTTTCAATCCACTATCCTTTATTAATTTGACGATTTTCTTGGCGTCTTCTTGTTTTATACCATTTCTAACAGAAACTTCTTTTTTGGTGACTTTCCCACTTATAAAAGCAGCTTTACTGAGATCATATATTTCGGCTGCGAGACCTTGTTTGATACTTCTGCTAATTAGCACATCAACAATCTGGTCAATTTTCATTTCACTATCGGCTTCCAGATTTAATTTAAATTCTTTTTTGTTGAGTTCAATCACTACATGAGAACCTTTAAAGTCGAAACGGTTGGTGATTTCTTTGTTCACGACGTTTATTGCATTATCCAGTGTTTGCAAATCTACTTTACTTACTAGGTCAAAAGAAGCCATAATGTGATAGTTTAAGATTTAATATTAAAATTGTCGGTGTTTCTATTTTTTAATTTGGAGAAAATAATTAAACTAATTCCTCCGATTAATAAGCATAAAGCAATGAATTGAGCTTGCGTTGATTGAAAGCCCATGATATCGTAAAATCTATTCACTCTTAAGCGTTCAATAAGGATTCGTTCTGCCCCGTTGAGTGCTAAATATATTCCAAACATCAACATGGGCGCTTTGATACTTCTTCGTTTTAACCACATGATTAAAAAGAAGAAAGAACAAATGATCGTTTCAAATAATGCAGTTGGAAATACAGGTTGTGGCAAAACACGATTGTGTTCGTCGGTAATTCCTGGCATGATGATTCCGTCTTTGTTTACATTTTGTGGATATGAATAAGCGAATAGCCAAGCTGGTAAAAACGAAGGAGCAACGAAAGCGTAATGTGGCACTTGATCCAATGTTGGATAAACCCTATCTGTGACATAAATTGCTTTTGCGCCATCATTTACCATTCCTTGAAGATAGTAAGTCTCGTTATTTTTAAGATTATTTTTAAAGTCATCCCCTTTAGCTAAAACAACTTTTCCGGTATTGTCGCTAACATAAGCGCTATTGTATATTCCCCAATCGCCATCTCCAGAAACCTGGCAACCAATTCTTCCAATAGCATATGCAATCATTAAAGCAGGAGCTGCAGCATCAACTAGATATTTAAGTTTTATGCCTTTATTATATGAGTACCAGCATATTGCAATAGATGCCGTAATTAATCCTCCGTAGAATGCAAGCCCACTTTGTGAAAATAAACGTTCTATAGGATGAGCCCAAAAATCGTCCCAATGTTCAAGATTATCAAAAAGTTTGGCGCCTAAAATTCCAAATATCAATCCGAGTATGATAATATCCCCGACTCTGTCATGTGGCCAAATTCTGATTGTTCTGTGTTCCGGTGATTTTAATTTTTGTTTATCCTTTTCTTTCCATTTAACATAAATCAACACAGCAGCAAGAACAATTCCTCCTGGGATGCTGCCTTGTTTTGAAAAAATATATTCCTGCGGTGAAATGTCAACTGCTTTAGATAAAAAAATACCTAAAAATTTATAGCCGAATGCAAATCCAATTAAGCCATTAGTTAAAAGCTCAAAGAATGAAGCTGGTTTCCCTACTGTAATAATTTCTTCTCTTGGCAGAAAAAAACCTTGCTTTTCTTTCCTTTTTAATTCAAGAGATAAAACCCATGCTGCGGCTAAAAATCCTAAAGCAACCATTAATCCAAAAGTGTTTAAGAAGCTAAGCGCCTTCCATTCCACACCGAACCAATCCTTGAATACATAATATAAATTTGGATACATTTAAAGCATATTTATTTAGTTACAATAATTTTCAAATGCGCCCATTAAATTATCTGCAATCATTTGGGCACTTCTTCCTTCAATATTGTGACGTTCTATAAAATGAACCAATTGGCCATCTTTAAACAATGCGATAGCTGGAGAAGTTGGAGGATATGGCAAAAGATACTCTCTTACTTTTTTAACTGCATCAATATCAAAACCTGCAAAGCTGGTAGTAATGTGATCTGGTTTTTTAAGCGTATTTTTTACAGCCATTAAAACTCCTGGCCTTGCAGTACCTGCACTACAGCCACAAACTGAATTTATCATGACTAAAGTCGTGCCTTTTTCATCCATTACTTTTTGAACATCATCCGCTGTTAATAGTTCTTGAAAACCATTTTCAGTTAATTCTTCTTTCATTGGGATTACAATTTCTGCTGGATACATATTTATTAGTTTAAAAGGTTTATTAGTTGGTTAGTTTATTGGTTGATTAGTTGATTTGTTTAATAGCCTAAAATCTTCAACATGCTTTGAGCAGTTTGTTCTTTTGCATAAACCCAATCTACTAATTTACCATTTTTATCATGGCCAATGATAATATGTTTTGGCGAAGGTATCATACAATGTTTAATCCCCCCATAGCCACTTATTTGATCCTGATAAGCACCTGTATGAAAAAATCCAACGTATAAGGGTTCTCCATCTTCTAATTTTGGAAGGAACACTTCATTGATATGTTCTTCAGAATCATAATAATCATGACTATCACAGGTTATTCCGCCTAATACTACACGATGGTATTCATTATCCCATTTATTTATGGGCAACATTAAAAACTTCTCTCCTATACCCCAAGTATCGGGTAAAGTTGTGATGAAAGAAGAATCAATCATATACCAGGTTTCTCTGTCATTCTGCATTTTCTGTCCAATAACGCTATAGATGTGTGCCATACTTTCTCCTACAGTATAACTACCAAACTCTGTAAAAATATTTGGCATGGGAACTTTGCTTCTTGTACAGGCAACTTTTATATTTCTAACAATTTCATTGATCATGAATTGATAATCGTATTCAAAACCAAGCGAATGTTTTATCGGAAAACCTCCACCGATATTGATAGAATCCAATTCAGGACAAATTTTCTTTAACTGACAATAAAGGTTTACCACTTTATTCAACTCACTCCAATAATAGATATCGTCTTTGATACCTTTATTCAAAAAGATGTGAAGCATTTTCAATTGAAAACGATGTTCATTGCCTTCTATTTTATCAACATAAAACTCAAGAATATCCTTTGCGCGTATGCCTAATCGTGATGTATAAAAAGGGAAGTTAGGTTCTTCTTCTGCGGCTACTCTTATTCCCAGATTAAATGGAACTTTAACAGACTTAATATAAGCCTTCAGCTCTTCTTTGTTATCAAGAATAGGAATAACATTTTTAAATCCGCCGTTTAATAATCCTGCAATTCTTTGTGTGTATGGTTTTTGTTTATAGCCATTACAGATGATGAAAATATCTTTATTTATTTTCTTTTTTTCGTAAAGCTTTTTAATGATATCGATATCATAGGCATAAGAAGTTTCGAGATGGATATCGTTCTTCAGCGCTTCTTCCACTACAAAAGAAAAGTGGGAACTTTTGGTGCAATAGCAATAATTATATTTCCCTGTGTATTTGTGTTTTTTAAAAGCGTTGGCAAACATGCTTTTTGCTTTATTGATTTGCTTGCCAATTTTCGGTAAATAACTAAGCTTGAGTGGTGTGCCGTATTTGTCTATTAAAGCCTTAATATCTTGGTTGTTGTATTGCAGATAATCGTTTACTAATTTAAAATCCTCTTGAGGGAAGTTAAATGTTTGATTTACCAGATCTCTGTAGGTATTATTCATTCCATCATTAGTCATTCTAATAAATTATGGGTTTGTAAATTTCAGTTGCAAAGATATCAATTAGCAATAGAACAAAAATAAAATCCGGATACGATTATGTACCCGGATTCTATTAATAAATATGTTGCAGTGAATTACTTTACTGATTCAACTAATTTTTTGAAAGCTTCGGGTTCATTCATGGCTAAATCGGCAAGAACTTTACGGTTCAATTCGATTTTCTTTTCTGCTAATTTATTGATGAACACACTGTAAATCATTCCTTCTGCTCTTACAGCAGCGTTGATACGTGCAATCCATAAAGTGCGGTATTCGCGCTTCTTTAATTTACGTCCAACATAACTATAGGTTAGACCTTTTTCCATTACGTTTTTCGCAACGGTGTATACATTTTTACGTTTGCCGTAATATCCTTTAGCGGCTTTTAATATTCTTTTGCGGCGAGCTCT